>DNGJ01000028.1 GCA_003486305.1 Cyanobacteria bacterium UBA11371 | reverse complement strand
GATTGTAGATTGCAGATTTAATCCAATCCCAAATCTCAAATCTCAAATCTCAAATCTCAAATCTCAAATCTCAAATCTCAAATCTCAAATCCCATCACACCTTCATGCCTTCAAATGCCTGGAGGCGGGCAAAAATCATCCGTCCAGCAGATGTTTGTAAGGCAGAGGTGACGATGACTCGCAGTTCGCTCCCTACATACCGACTTCCTTCTTCGACGACAACTAGAGTGCCGTCATCGAGATAGCCGATGCCTTGACTGGGTTCTTTCCCTTCCTTAATAATCTTCAGATCCAAACTGTCACCTGGTAGATAAGAAGGACGAAGCGCTTGCGCCAGGTCGTTAATATTCAACACGGGTACTCGCTGCACGCTGGCTACTTTACTTAAGTTGAAGTCGTTGGTTAGCAGAGTGCCGTTAATTTCCTGGGTCAAACGTACCAGCTTAGCATCCACCGTGGGAATATCGTCGTAGTCAGCCGAGTGGATGACGATGCGATCTGGGTACTCTGTCTTCATCCGATTAAGAATATCCAGTCCCCGACGCCCCCTAACTCGTTTTTGATCGTTAGCCGCATCGGCGACTTGCTGTAATTCCCGCAGCACAAAATGCGGCACCAGAATTTGACCTTCGATAAAGCCGGTATCGAGCAGTTCTTCAATGCGACCATCGATAATGCAGCTGGTATCTAAAACCTTGGTCGCTGCTGGCTTAAGCGTGCCTTCTGCGACTAACAGAGTTTCCACCGAGTTGGGATTAATCAGCCGCAAAAAAGCTCGCCCGTGGGTATCGGCTAAAGTTACGCCAGTAAACCCGAAGGTGACGCTGGCTAAAACTGCTACCACTGGCTTAATAAAAGCGACCTCCGCTGGAATCGGCAGTAAAGACACCGGCGCCAGCATCAAGTTTGCCACCAACAGCCCGATCACCAACCCGATCGAACGGGTGATCAGAACTTCTACGGGCATTCCCCGGACTTGCCGTTCGATGCGCCGGTAGGTTGTCTGAGCGCTTAAACCAAAGGCAATTCCGAGTATGGCTCCAAATCCGGCGGTTACCCAGCGCAAACCCTCTAGATTTGTCACTTGCGTTAGTGCGCCAGAAGGTAGCAAATCAACCCCGTGGAACCCGATCCCTGCTGCTGCTAGGATGAATAAAATAATTATGATTGCGTCAAGCATTGTCTTGGGCTAATTGGGATTTAATTTCCATTTTGTTGGAATGATTAAGAACCGATTAAAATCAAACGCAGCCGTTTGATTTTATCTGTTTATATTATATCTTCGGTTCTTGGCGTCCTTTCTTTTACATTAATTGCGGAAAACCGTAAAAATCTCTACACATCGGTACAATTTTCCCTTGCTTGGTTGATTAAATTTACAAGTGTTCATCAAAATACAAACTCTCATCCTGCTATTATTCTGTCCTTTGGGTGATAAGTCAAACCGAGCAATAGGCTCAAAGGCTTACTGAGTCAGGTTTTTCCCATGCAGGGCAGCTTAAGGGAAGATTTTTTTGCTACAAGTAGGGGAAAGCCCGATGTTTTCCGGTGTCAGAGCGATCGCTCTCTCACCATTCCCCCGCCCTCCCCGTCGAGGCTCGCGTCAGCGGTTTCCGGAAAAACTTCTGCTTATTATTACCTAAGTTTAGGTATAAATTAATTCATGAATCAAAATTATATTTCGGTTAAAATGTCATCAATCCTAAGTAGCGAGCAATTAACAACGGTAAAAAAAGAGGCAGCATCTCTAAATAAACCGACTTCAGCCTATATCCACATTCCATTCTGTCGGCGGCGGTGCTATTACTGCGATTTTGCGATATCTGTAGTCGGAGATAAACTCAGTGGCGAAAACTCGGGCACAATTTCTCAGTATGTAGAAGAGTTATGTAAAGAAATACAAGCAACGCCAAAGTTAGGAGCATCTTTAAATACAGTTTTCTTTGGGGGTGGAACGCCTTCGCTGCTATCAGTAAAACAGTTAAATCGCATCCTGGAAGTCGTAGACAAGCAATTTGGAATTGCATCTGATGCCGAGATTTCAATGGAAATAGACCCCAGAACCTTTGATTTAATTCAGTTACAAGGATATCGCAATGCTGGAGTAAATCGCATTAGTTTGGGCGTGCAAGCGTTTCAGGATGAATTGCTTAAGATTAGCGGGCGATCGCATACCGTCGCCGACATCTTCGCCGCCGTTGAGTTAATCGGTCAAGTCGCATTTCCCTCATTCAGCATCGACTTGATTTCTGGACTGCCTTATCAAACTTTACAACAGTGGCAAGAGTCCTTAGAAAAAGTTGTAGAAATAGCACCCACTCACGTCTCAGTTTACGACTTAATCGTCGAGCCAGTGACGGCTTTTGCGCGACAATATCAACCAGGTGTCAAACCATTACCCAGCGACGAAATGACCGTACAAATGTATAAACTGGCGCAGCAAATACTGACAAATGCCGGTTACGAACATTATGAAATTTCCAACTATGCTCAATCCGGACATCAATGTCGCCACAATCGAGTTTACTGGGAAAATCTTCCCTATTATGGGTTTGGCATGGGTGCGGCGAGTTACGTTGAGGGAAAAAGATTTACCCGACCTCGTACAAGGCAGGAGTATTATAAATGGGTAGAATCGGGGTGCCAGATAGATTCTGAAGAATTATCGGCAAATGATATTTTATTAGAAACATTGATGCTGGGATTGCGATTAGCAGAAGGTTTGGATTTATCCACTTTATTGCAGCAATTTGGAGCAGAGACGTTAAACGAAATTTGGACTTGTTTGCAGCCCTATTATCAGCAAGGCTGGGTGGAAATATTGGATGAAGAATATAGCGGTTTGCAGCCGGTGATGGTACACCAACAGCTGTGTGCGGGCAGCATTAATGCTGCCGCTACACAAACAAAGCCTACTGGCTGTACTTCACTCACTTGCGATCCGCTGGATGAATTAAATAACTTACCCACATCTGGTAGATTGAAGTTAACAGACCCAGAAGGATTCTTATTTTCTAATACAATTTTGGCAGCATTATTTGAGCAACTGGAAACAAACAATAATAAACGTAGGATGCGTTAGCTTTCTTAGTAACGCACCGCTCAAAGTTAGCAACTGTCGCCAGTCTTTTCGACTTGCGCGTACTTATTATGGTCAATCCATAAGCTATGAATTTTCAAGAATATATCTTTGAATTTGTAAAATCGCCTGATCGATTGCATTAATAATTGCCTCAACAACATTCTTTTTCTGCTCTAATGGTGCAAGTTGCTGAGCCAAGAGGCGACGATCGGCATCACGATTAATTGTTTGAACTGTCCGGACAAAACTACCGATACTACCACCACCTCTAAATTTAGAACCTCTTTGACGTACTCTATCTGTATACTCTGCACGAATTTGCTTTTGCTGCTGAGAAATTTCTCTTTTTATCAGAGCATACTCCTTTTTCTTCAGCTTTAATTCTTTAATAGCTATTTTTGCTTCTGCTATTGATTTAGCTGAAACAAGTAACTGACCATCTTCAGTAATGGTTACAAAACCGTTTTGAGGTAACATATCTGCTTCCATTTATGCTTGTGGCTTAGCTTTCTCTTAGGATACCCAATAATACCCGTAGTAACACACCACATCTAGTATAAAATCCTAAGATAAACAAACCGCTGCTTAAAAATATGATACATATAGGAGATAAACTAAAGTCGAAACCAGCAGTTATAGGATGCGTTACGCGATCGCTCGCCGCACCAAATTAAAGTCATCGACTGTCTGATGCGGTTTCACTGTCAATTGTTCTAGGCATCGTTTCAATTAACGCCCGTAAAACCTTATTTACAGACTCCGGTGTTGTGAAAACTTGAGCAACATCCTCTTCTAGCACAACGACTTTCATTTTTCGCTTTCCACTTTGAGTAGCAAAGCGATTCGGTTTTGCCTTCTGGTAGTTAAAATTGTACTCAGGCAAAAGCTCGTCCTCAGAGTTTGGAGATCGATCAAAAGGCGTTTTCTTCATAATCTTCACGCTCTTTTCGGGTGGCTAGACGGGCGCTAATAATACGGATGCTGTTGGGACGATCTGTAAAGCTGACTAGCAATAACCGATTTTGCTGAGAGTGACCAATGATAATTTCCTGTTGCTCGTCTAAGGAATGGGCTTCATCATCGAAAATAACCGCCAGTGGATTGTCGAAGACAGTCTTGGCTTCTTCAAAACTGACACCGTGCTTTTTGAGGTTAGCGGCTGCTTTAGCTTCGTCCCACTCAAACTCCATACGCTAATCATAAATCATCCTTGCCAATACTCCATTTGACTACAGTTACGGTTATGGCGATCGCTTTTGCAGTCGGGCTACATTGTAGAGCTACAAAGTCAAGCACAACAACGGCTTGGATGCCAACGCCGCCAGGTGAAGGTAAAGGTAAACGATCTGGAGAACCTAAATTAAAGCCCCCCGGAGGCAAAATTTGGCAAATTTGCCGACAAGGCTCTCCTAGCGATCGCAATTTTTGCCAAAATTAAGGATGATTTGCCATGAGTTAAATTTGCAGCAAAAGACATGGCTGGAAAAGTAATCGATGATAGCGCCACTGGCGTTCTAGTTCTCATTATTCCGTTTGCGCTGGCGATCGTTCTCCTGTTTACGGCTTGGCCCTTGATACTGGTGCTTGTTTTGCTAGGCGCTGTTTGGAATATTTGGCAGCGCTACCAATGGCTAAAGTGGAGCGAGCAAATTAATCCCTGCTTCTATCAGCTAATCCAGGTTAACCAAGGATGCCTGACAGTAATGGATTTGGCAATGAAGGCCAACATCTCTGGGAGAGCCGCCAAGCGGTATTTGGATACAAAAGCCAAGGAATTCGGTATCCGTGCTATCTCGTTAGAAGATAAGGGAACGGTGTATTATTTTACAACCGGCAGCACCCTAAACAGCCTGCTTGATGGCAGCGAAACACCCAAAGAAGTTGCGATCGCACCCCCAACGACTACAACTCAAATGCTGGTCGAACCTCCCGTAGAAACCGAGCCAAGCTTCCCGGAATCCTTAACAACACAAGCGCAAACCCCCGTCGAAGTGCCGGTAGAAACCGAGCCAAGCTTCCCGGAACAATCAACGGCTTCTGCTCCCAGCTTAGTTGAACAGCCGGGAGAAACAGAACCAAGCTTCCCGGAATCCTTAATCGCTGAGGAACAAACCCCCGTCGAAGCGCCGGTAGAAACCACAGCGAGCGAACCAACGGCTTCTGGTTCCAGCTTAGTTGAACAGCCAGTAGAAACCGCGCCAAACGAACCCGAACGCTTAACAACTGAGGAACAAACCCCCGTCGAAGCGACGGTAGAAACCACAGCCAGCGAACCAACGGCTTCTGGTTCCAGCTTAGTTGAACAGCCAGTAGAAACCGAGCCAAACGAACCCGAACGCTTAACAACTGAGGAACAAGCCCCCGTCGAAGTGACGGTAGAAACCACAGCCAGCGAACCGGAACAATCAACGGCTGAAGCTGATACACCAACAGAGGTGCAAACCGAAGCACCGCCGCCAGAACAGCAGCCAACCGCATCCGACGATGAGGAGCAACTCGAAGCAGTAGCCGCAGAAAAATCTCCCAAAAAACTGATGGCTTTTGGCTCCCTAATTCAAATCGAACTTGCGAATCGGCTGGGAGTTCATTCCAGCACCGTTTATAAACGCAGATACGATTCGGATTTTCCACAGTGGAGCAAAAGCAGAGATCCACAAGGAATTGCTTGGGAATACTCGGAAGATACAAAGGAGTTTTATCCAGTAGAAAACAAATAGCAGATCCAAAAGGGACATGGATTCTTCTCCTTGTCCCTCCTAATGCACAAATTCAGGAGTTACGCAAAGAAACCGGGTTTCTATGAAGAATAGTGACTTTGGAACTGAAGATCGCCGCAAAAAACCCGGTTTCTGAGTTGCTACTGCGTAAATCCTCAAATTAATACGCTAGATTGGTTGCAGCGTTCTACCTAATTCAATTTAAGATGGCAGGTAATTTCACATTAATAATACCAAGGATAGATGCGATTAAGTTTGAATTTATATTAGGAATTGCAACTGGAACTTACTCCCTGCCTGCTAACGATTGGTTAAATCTCTTCTTCCGGTTAATTCTTTCTTTAATCGTGGGAGCAATTATCGGTTTAGAACGCCAACTCAGACGCAAACCGGCTGGGTTAAGAACTCACATGTTGGTGAGTTTTGGTTCAGCAATCTTTGTTTTGATACCGTTAGAACTCGGTGCAGCCCAACATAATTTTGATGCGGTTAGTCGGGTGATTCAGGGTGTTGCTGCTGGGATTGGTTTTCTTGGTGCTGGGGAAATTTTACGGGAATCTCAGCCAAATGGGAGGTCAATGCCAGTTCGCGGGCTGACTTCGGCGGCAGCTATTTGGGTTTCGGCTGGTTTGGGAGTTGCTGCTGGATGTGGCTTGTGGCAATTGGGATTAATCGGCGCTTTTTTATCTTGGGTAATTCTGAGTATTTTTAAAATATTTGAGCCTCGCAAGTAGTTTGGTTTTAAGGTTAGTTTTCCTCAGAAAGATTGCGTATCAAACGACGTTGCCGCCAAACTTCTAAACTGAAGATACAAGCAATCAACCAAACTAATCCCGCCGCGTACCCAGCTATAACATCAGTGGGCCAGTGGACGCCTAGATAAAGCCGACTTAAACCAATGGCTGCAATTAATAAAATAGTGACGCTGAGAATAGATTTACTCTTGCGGTGGAAGCGAGTAGCTAGCAAATAGCTTAGCATCCCGTAGATTACGAGGGAAACCATAGCGTGACCGCTGGGGAAACTGTAGAAACTAACATCGACGCTACGTTGCCACAACATTGGTCTGGTACGGGCAAACAAGTTTTTGAGCAAAAAGTTTAAGCCGATAGCACCGATACATGCGATCGCCAGTGTAGTTGCTGCGGATCTGTGTCTGCTCCACAGCAGCCAACTTGCCACAATCAGACATATTACTAGCAAGAAAGACGGTTCCCCAACAAACGTAATCACCCGCATCACTCGATCGAGAAGCGGCGTATGCAGACTCAAGAGCGCCAGCAAAATTGCAGAGTCGATTTTCTGAGTTTGATTTTCTAATACTTCATCTGCAATTAGTGCGAACCCCCACAGCGCTAAGGCAGCTGCTAGCAAACCTCCAACTCGAATTGCTGAGAGTAGGGGCAGAAGTCTAGCGTAACCCTTTTGCCGCCAGAATCGAATAATTTGCCGACTCTTGTGACGCACCCAGTGCAAAGGCATGATTTATCAGACCTGAGCGTCAAGAACGCAATCAAACGTAACTAAACTAAGCTAAACTTTCCCAAGCTTGGGTAACCACATCCTTAAGCCAACGCCGTTGTTGGATATCCAACAGTCTGTCATCGGCGAGGACTTCAGCGGTTAACTGTTCTAAGGATTTGCCTTGGGAGCGGGAAATCTTAATCACGCCCGCGATCGCTGCGGCGACTAATTCTTCGTCTACGGGCTTTTGTCGCAAGGCGGCAACTTCTTGAGGGCTGGCTGGAATGGGATAATTCATGGCGAGTGAGTGAGAGGAGCGACTACCTTAAAAAAAAATGAGAAACTTGTAAAGTTTTTTAAGAGAACCTTAAGTATCCGGAATTCTACCGTACTTTGAGCGTTTGTCAATTCCTCCTTTTTGGTTAAGTTAACCCCCACAGAGAGCGGCACAATGGAAGAAATCCTTTATTTAGAAGTTCCCACCCCGGATACAGGAGCAGTTCGCGCTTGG
>DNGJ01000037.1:2787-3878 GCA_003486305.1 Cyanobacteria bacterium UBA11371 | reverse complement strand
CTCGCCGCTTGCGAAACAGCTATTACCGGAGATCGTACAATTACCGCAGAATATGCAGGGTTGGTGAGTGGTTTTATCAGTAGGGGTGTCGCTCACGTTGTCAGTACTTTATGGACAGTAGAATCCGCCGCCAGTGCATTAGTCACGATCCAATTTTATCGACGTTTGCAAGGAGGTAAATCCCCAGTCATAGCCTTAGCTGAAGCTACTCAATGGCTGCGAAACGTAACCAATGCAGAACTAGCAGATTTATATGCAACCGAAATCGCTATTCCCGCCGATGAAGTTAGTCTGTGTCGTTTAGTTTCGCGCCTTAGAGACAAGATTAACCAACAAGAACCCAACATCAAACCCTACAATTCCCCTTACTTTTGGTCAGCCTTTACGATTGCAGGTAATTTGCCAGATGAAACCAACTGAGATCTCCGAACTCCGGGCTTTTATTTTCGCTCTTTCCCAGCTAAATACACCTCTGCCCGATGAAATACAACAGCAAATCAATCAAATTAAGATTCCGGCAGATGTCCCTAAGTTATACGATCTTGCTATGAGTTATCCACCCCTAGCAAGTATCTACAAACAGATTCAGGAATTCTCAGACGAAATCGCTGAGGTTCGTTCCAAAGGTGTTGATTGTATCCCACAGCCGCAACCAGAAAATCTAAATCCGGAAATTGACAATGTTTCGGCTGATATTGTCCCAGATTTAGTCAAATTCGAGCAAAAGGTTGACAGAAATTTACTCGTAGAAGTTGCCAAAAAAATTCTGACTAAAGCAAGCAACTCTGTCGCAGCCGCAAAAGATGTTTTGAAAGATATCCTTTCATAAGGTTACACTTGTTCCACTCGTTCCCAGGTTCCACCTGGGAATGCTGTTTAGGAGGCTCTGCCTCCGGCAGACGCAGGAGGCAGAGCCTCCAGATTCGCGTTACCAGGCCGGAGCCTGGTAACGAGGCAAGACGAGGCGATCGCACTCTACATTTATAATTAGTGTCGGCAATAAAATATGACGAACCTCACTGAGTTAATCTACCCAACTATCGATCTGTTTCTCTACGATCTCAAAGCAGGTTTAGGAGAAGAAGATCCAA
>DNGJ01000037.1:0-2520 GCA_003486305.1 Cyanobacteria bacterium UBA11371 | reverse complement strand
CAATTCAAGCAAGCTGAAATCGAGGGGGGCGATTATATTGACTTATTAGGTTCCCAAAAACTCAAGATTTTTGAACCGCCCTTAGATGGCTATTTTTATCCAGTTCAATTAGGAGATATGTACGGTTTGCAGGTAGACTGCACCGCTAACTTGATCCCAGATTATAAATTCTCGCCCCAACCGATTGCTAACCTGTCCAAAATTCACCAAGAAATTAAAGCTAAAATAGATGCGGACAATCTGAAGCCAAAATTAGGTCAAACTTGGCTAATTTGGGGACAACTCGCCGCCGATAATCAAGATATTCTGGCAACTGCAAAGGAATGCTATGCCCAGTTAAATTTACCTGGGTTGCCAAAATGGGATGAAAATAAACTGGCAATTAATCAAGGTAAATTTTTCGGCGCAACTGTCTTCGATTTGTGGTACTATCCGCCCCAATCGCAGCAAATCGATGATGGATTTCACGTTTTAATTATCTTGTTTCCCTACAAGCTCAAAATCGATGCAATTCGAGACAAGGTTTCTCGGTTTTATCCGGAATTAATGCGACTGTTGGCCTATCGTCACAAAATCCTTTGGGCTTACGCTCAAAGTCGCAGTCTGAAAAGTAATTTAAAGCAAGTCGCCCAGTCTGTTCAAACAACTATACTCGATTTGAATCAAAGCATTGCTAGTGGAAAATATCATATTAATAAATTGCAAAAAACTCTGGAAAAAACGCCTAACATTATGCTAAAATACAATAATAACCTCAATTACTTAGATGACCAACGACGGACAATTCAAGTCAACGTCGGGAATTATTATAAACGCCTGGAAAGAATCAAAAAAATAGATAGTAATAGCGATTGGGCATTTTGGCAAGAATTTGGCGAGTTTACCGAGGAAAAGTTCTTAGAACAAATCGAGTCAGATTATGGCAATCTTAGCCCTGGATTGAGATTGATGGAAAATACGATTCAGACGATTCAGGGGATGATTGATATTGAGAAAACTAAGAGCGATCGCATCCTCAACCAAACAGTTGGCATTGTAGGCGTCGGACTCGCCACCAGTCAAATCGCCTCAGCGGTAATTCTCACCCAAGATAAACCCAATCCTGAAGTTGCGTTAAATTACCGCATCGAAGTGTTTGGTTTGAGTTTGGGTATCGGCTTGGTAATGGCGATGGTAGCGTTTATTATCTTGCGGTTTGCGCGTCGCGGGTGATGTTTTGCACGGGGCGGGGCGGGGCGGGTTTATGTAAAAAGTCCGTTTAATGCAAAGATTATGGGTCAAACCCGCCCCTACAAAAGACGCACGGCGACGTAGCGCTATGTCATGGGTTATGTTAACTTTAACACCGCCCAAACAATCCCTTGCATGAATTATGGAATGGCACGTCACTGATGCTTTAAGTCTAGCTACGATCGATCGCGAGATTGGCGAACATACGTTTTCGCCTGCGGAATACGAGATTGTCCGCCGAGCCATTTATGCAACGGCTGACTTTGAATATAAATCCTTAATCCGCTTTTCAGAGCGAGCGTTACAATCTGGGGCGGCGGCGTTGGCGGCGCGGACTACGATTGTGGTGGATGTGCCGATGGTGCAAGTTGGCATTACGCCTTATATCCAAAACACCTTTGCCAATCCAGTTTATTGCAGCATGGATGCGCTGACGCGACCCCAAAAAGAAAAAACCCGCGTCGCCTGGGGAATCGAAACTTTAGCCAGACGCTATCCAGAGGGCATTTTTGTGGTCGGTTGCGCTCAGACGGCTTTGATTTCTCTGGTAGAGTTAATTGAGGCGGAAGAAATTCGACCCGCCCTCGTGATTGGCACGCCTGCTGGGTTTGTCGATGTAGACGTAGCAAAGGAACGCTTGCAAGATTCGATGATTCCTCACATTCGCACTGAAGGGCGCAAAGGTAGTGCGGTGGTGGCGGCGGCTATGGTTAACGGATTGGTCGATTTAGCTTGGCAAGCTTACGGGCAAGAAATTGTGGTTGGAGGGTAAAAGTGCAAGTGTTTTTGATGTTGTAGGGGCGGGTTTTACGAGAGATAATTGGTAGCAGCGCAAAGGATAAATAAACCCGCCCCTCCCGTGCAGCACGGGAACGGACATGATATGAGGAATTTTTACCAGTTTTCTTCTGTGGTGCGGGGTTTGCGGGTTCGCGCAGCGTCTCCTTTGGAGTATCGCTTACCCCGACGGGGTTCCCTTTCTCTCTCTGGTGCTGGTTGTAACTCACGGCTGATATCGGCAAATTCATCCCGTCTCAGATAAGGATAGTCGCTTACCCACAGGTCGAGATCGGGAATGAAAATATCCGAAACTTTGTTAATCCGGCTCAGATCGGGTTTATTTGACATTACCATCATCTCGGCAATTTGTCCGCGCCTGATTGCCTTATATTCCCGGCGCAGGGGGACTTGCAATCCAGTCGAGAAGCCGGTTTCATCCCCAACTTCTAAGTTAAGCTGTTTCTGGCGGTCTTCCACCACCATTAACTCGCCCCGCTTGTTTGTGGTTAG
>DNGJ01000172.1 GCA_003486305.1 Cyanobacteria bacterium UBA11371 | reverse complement strand
CGCTTCATTATCCAACCTGACAGGACTTGACCTCAGTAACAATCAGATAACAGAAATACCGGCGGCGATCGCTTCATTATCCAACCTGACAAAACTTGAACTTAGTGACAATCAGATAACAGAAATACCGGCGGCGATCGCTTCATTATCCAACCTGACAAAACTTAACCTCTGGAACAATCAGATAAGAGAAATACCGGCGGCGATCGCTTCATTATCCAACCTGACAGGACTTGACCTCAGTGGCAATCAGATAAGAGAAATACCGGCGGCGATCGCTTCATTATCCAACCTGACAGAACTTAAACTCTGGAGCAATCAGATAACAGAAATACCGGCGGCGATCGCTTCATTATCCAACCTGACAGTTTACGATCTCCTACCTCTAACCTGGTTCAACGTCAAACAAAGCCTAGAAAACCTCGATAAAGACTTCATCACCATCAGCGAATACGCCACCCTCTGCGCCACAGAAAACATCCTCAAAGAAACCGACCAAACCCAACTAATCGGACTTTTGCACAACTTGGGAATCGTTCTCAACTTCCGCGAACACCCCATCCTCCAATCCACCAACATCCTCAATCCCCACTGGGTGACAGAAGGCATCTACGCGCTTCTCAGCGACGACGATCTCAAAACCAAAACCAAAGGCATCCTCACCCACGCCGATCTCAGCCGCATCCTCGACTCCCAGCGCTATCCTTCCCACCGCTACAACTGCCTCACCGAGTTGATGGGCGAATTTCAACTCTGCTTTCCCCTCCCTGACAGCAAACAAAAGTTCCTCATTCCCGGCATTTTGCCCAAAGAAGAACCGCAAAACACCCAACTCGAAGGCGACACGCTGGAATTTCAATACCACTACCGCATCCTCCCCGACAGCATCCTCTCTCGCTTCATCGTCCTCACCCACGAGAAAATCCACAACGCCACATACTGGCGGACAGGAGTAATGTTGGAGTATCGCGAAGGCACAGAAGTTTATAACATCGCCCGAATTAAATCCGATCCAGAAGACAAGAAAATCTTTATTGCCATCAGCGGACGCGAATCGACGCGGCGTTCTTTCCTGAGTTTAATTCGCGATACATTTAACAAAATTCACAACTCCTTCGCCAATTTAGAAGTCGGTCAATGGGTTCCCGTTCCCGGTCATCCCGATGCTGACCCGTTGGATTACGAAGAACTTCTAGGATTGGAGGAAATGGGCGAAAATACAAAGCTCGTCGGCAAACTGAAACTGCGTCTCGATTTGCGCCAATTGCTGGATGGGTATGAAGCGATCGAAGTTCGCCGCAAAAGGCAAATGGGCGATAAATTTTCTGAAAAAGAATACGATGATCTTGTAGAGATTACCAAACTCGCTGTTAGTAGACCGATTATTAATAAAGCAGAAGCTCAAGTCATGACTCAAGATTCTTCCAAAACCAACAACTTCAACGGCCCAATGTATGGCATTATCGGCAGCGACAACGCCCAAATTAACTCATTTATCCAAAATAATCACGCCAACACCGCCGAACTTTTACAATTAATCACATCAATGCGTCAAACCGCTGCACAATTTCCCCCAGATGTGCGCGATGAGATAATTATCGATATTGAAGATGTCGAAGCCGAAATCCAGAAACCGGAAAGCGATCGCAACAAAACCCGCTTAAAGAAACGCTTAGCGGCGATTTTGGCAGCGGCTACTGCAACTGGAGTTGCGATCGCAGGCATGACCGATTTTGCCAACAATGCGATCGATTTGAGCAACAAACTGGGCATCGAAGTCTCTCTACCATCGCCACGGTAAAATATTCCAGGTTCCTGTAGGGGCACGGCATCGATCAACTTTGTTCCTAACGAGAAGGTTTCTCCTGCCGTGCCCCGACAACCAGGCTAAATCAGCTTTGCTTCTCACGAGAAGGTTTTGTACCGTTATGCCTCTGCTGCATTGCGATCGCCCCAGGATCAAACATCGCTCGTCAGGACTAAGGCTAAATCAGCTTTGTCGTTCACTCCAAGCTTTTGTGCTGCCGTGTCCCTACAATTTTGCTCCTCATATCGAAGGTTTTCTGCTGCTATGTCTCTAGGGCGTTGCGATCGCCCCATCATCATCAAACACCGATCGTCGGGGCACGGCATCGATCGGAGTTGCCCGTAATGAGAAGGTTTTTTGCCGCCGTTCCCCGGCAACCAGGTTTGATTGTAGGGACACGGCATCGATCAACTTTGTCCCTCACGAGAAGGTTTTTTGCTGCCGTGCCCCGGCAACCAGTTTTGATCGTTTAGATCCAGCCAGAAACGATATAAAATTACCTTTGGAGTTTTAGCGATCGCTTGCTCCATAGCACACCATAACCTGTTTGTCAACCGTTTAAACTAGCAAAAGTAAGGTTGTACAACAACTTCGACGTGATTCCAGAGGTTTGGTAAAAGATGGTAGCCGCACGTTTGTTATTCTCGCTTTTATCCACCAGACGGCAGCAATCGATGCCTGGAATAGGAGGAAAGCTAGCGATCGCTTTCCTGTTCTGGATGGCAGCGATCGCCCCGGCAAAGGCAGCGTTAGAATTGCGCGTCGCGATTAAAGAAGGCGTCAACCAAGTCCAAGTGGGCAGTTCCACCAAAGCCATCATCCGCGATGGGGTGGGTAGAGCATTGGGAGAAATTGCGGGAATGAATTCGTTCAACGCCTCCTTCAATGGTGGTGGCGTTGCGATCGATAGATGGCGTTCCGGGGCGGTTTGGATCGAACCGACGAATAACGGCTATGTTTGGATTGGCGATAAATGGTATCGAGGCCGCACCCTTGTCGTCCCTACCAGTAATGGCTTAACTGCCGTTAACTATGTCAATTTAGAACAATATCTCTACAGCGTGTTGGGCGGCGAAGTATACCACAGTTGGCCTGCGGAAACGCTCAAAGCTCAAGCTGTTGCTGCGCGCACCTACGCCCTTTACCAGCGCCAAACCAGAGGTAACACGATTTACGATGTGGGCAATACGATCGCTTGGCAAGTTTACAAGGGCATCGAAGATGAAGCCCCAGCTCTGTACGCCCCCGTAAATGCCACGGCGGGTCAAGTAATGGCGCACAACGGCAGGTTAATTCTGGCAGCTTTCCACGCTTCCTCTGGCGGACATACAGAAAACGTGGAAAACGTCTGGTCAGAAGCTCGACCCTACCTGCGCGCGGTGCCAGACTTCGACCAAGGAACGCCGAATTTTCAGTGGGTAGAAAGATTCTCGCCCCAAGAAATGGGTCGCCGGATCAGTGGCGTTGGTAATGTGGTATCGGTGCTACCAGAGCGCATCTCCCCGTTTGGGCGCGTGTTGAGCATGAAAGTAGTCGGCACGAACGGCAGTCGGGTGGTGACTGGGGCAGCTTTACGCCAAACTCTGGGACTCAAAAGCACTTGGTTCAGTATCGCCCCAGAAGGGACAACCTCAACACCCACAGCGTTTCGCATCGACGGGCGCGGTTTTGGTCACGGACTCGGTATGAGTCAGTGGGGCGCTTACAATATGGGGCGTTCTGGTGCTAACTACCAGCAAATTTTGCAGCACTATTACCAGGGCGCAAATTTAGCCAAAATCAAAGTCCGGTAAATATCGCTTTGTTGCAAACTTCGTAGCACGTACTGGGTATTTTGTAGTTAGAAACAAAGACCCAATCATACCTGCTGACACCGCTATGAGCGAAACAACGACTGCGCTTGCGATCGCCCTGCCAAAATGGGAGTACTGCTTTGTGCGCTTAAATTACTTTGCGGGTGATTTTCGCCCCCAAAGTATCAACGGCGAAGAGTTGCGCGATAAACCCCTACCCAATTTGCACGATTTTACCAATCAATTAGGCGATCAAGGCTGGGAATTGGTGGGCGTAAACTATACCCCCGGTTACGGCTATGGCTTTTTGATTTTTAAGCGACCTAAAATTATTGCCGATAGTTGAGTGGGTCATCGGTGAAGATGACCCATGACCTATGAACCAGACTGATTCAGCCGTTGCTGCCATTCTGCATCAATTTGTTTGGATTGCTCCAGTTCCTGCTCGATTAAGTCGGTTTCGGTAGTGTAAGCTAAATCTTCGCGGTTGATGACGGTTTCGCTAGCAAATTGGCGGGCGTAGGCGATTTTCTTCTGCAAGTCGGCATCGGCTTGATTGAGCAACATCGCTCGTTCTTGGCGTTGGTCGTTGCGTTTGGCAATTTTGCTATTGCGCCACCCAATCCAGAAATAGCGAATCAAAGGTACAACTAAGAAAGCCGTGCCGTAGCCGAGTAAAAGCCAGTAAATTGATTGCACGAAGGCAACAAAGCCACCCAATTGTGCCGCGACGATGCCATCTGCTAGTAGGTTACCCAAAACTAAAGCACCGACAAAGTTAAGCACGCCCAAGCCGATTGCCAGCATAACTTGCCCCGAAGTTGCTTGAGAGAAGCGCCAGGGTAATTCTTTGAGGTAAGATTGCACCGGCTGGGCTGTTTGCGATCGCGCCATCACCTGCAATTCTGGAAACCGATACACAATCTGCCCTTCTGGACTGACTTCGGGATAACCGTTAAACCTGGTCAAGACGGGCAGCATGTAATCTTCGTACTCTTTAGCATAGCCAGAGCCGAGATTGTCTAAATAAGGCGCAATTTGTTCGGCGACGACAGCACCCCCGTTGTTGCGAATTACCGTAGCAATTTCCTGCCAGCGACGTGCTTCTAGGTTGGCATTGGGGTTACCATCGCCAAATAGAAAGGAAAAAACCGCTTCTAGGAAATTCAACTGCGGTTTTTCGCGACGGCGGTACTGATAGCTGGGGCTATCGTAGTCGGGATAGAAAATCCAGAAGAAATCTGGACCGAACCAGAAATTAGGCAAAAAGACGACGCCGCCGCCAGAGTCGCCTCTGTCGTCGCTGTCTCGACTGGAATTGACCGCAATTAGGATGAGAGCGATCGCTACAAAAATCAAGACAATAGATACGAGTAATGCGATCGCAAAGGATATCCGGATCAGGTAGAACAAGATTTTCCAAATCTTCTCCCACCACTGTTGCAACTGCAACCGCAAAAACTTGCTGCGGAGGATACTCCGGAAATTTCGCGGAAATTGGTAGGCAATTTCTCCCCCCTGGGAGACTTGTAAATGTCCCCCCGCATCGGATGCCAACACCAATAATCCTTGCTGCGCCGAATTGAGGTCTAATCCAGTTTGTGCCGCAATGTCGGCGACGGTAACGCGGTAGCCCAGGTGTTCCACCGCTTTCATAATGGAGGGATTAAAAGCCATTTGCGAAGCCCTCGCTTAGAGTTGCCCTGCTACTCCCAGTATAGATTTATCTAAATTCTGCCTTCAGATAGATCCCAGATGCCCGATGCCCGATCCCCATTTTTAATGCTTTTTCGATGGAATTTCGCTATAATAGTAGGTATATACCCCAGGCATAGATGGTTAAAATCTTGCCGGGAAACAGCTGCTAATGGAGTTCAACCCTAGTAATTGACCGTAACGAGCGGTGTGAGTAAAGTTTTTAATGTAGGCGATAATTCATGCAAGGTAATCCATTAGCCCTAAACAAGAAGCTTGCTAACGAAGGTTAATTAAACTATACAGGTATGGAAGCTGTGCGGATTATTCAGTCTGTCCACCTGAAAGCTAGGGGGTATCTGGAGTGATAGCTATTTCACCGCGTCCAACGGGGCGCACTTGGAACACAATTAGCTTTGCCTCTACCCTCTACCTTTGCCCAATTCTCGATCTGCTGGTGGCGGAAATTCCCGACTCCTTGAGGGCAGAAATTAGATTGGGATTACAGGAAGCTCTAGTCAATGCTGCCAGACACGGCAATAACTTAGATCCCAGTAAAACAGTAGTCGTTCGCTTCTGGGCTGTCGCAGATCGCTACTGGTGGGTGATCTCAGACCAGGGATCGGGATTTTCACCCGCCTGTTGTTGCAATCTCGATCCCGATCGACACCTGCCAGATGAAGAGTCCGAATGCGGTAGAGGGTTGTATATTCTCTATAAAGTCTTCGATCGAGTTGATTGGAACCCCCAAGGAACCGAGTTGAGCCTATGTAAGCAAGTCAAACGTCGCCTGACTTTACCCAGGTTCGCTGCTAACAACAATTGTCCCTCACCACAGCTTGGTTGACTTTTGAGCATGAGGAACACCCCTGTATCTCCCCTACAAAGGGACTGAAAGGCGGGTTTAACGAGATATCTCGTGGATAGGGCGACTCTGTGGTAAAACCCGCCCCTACAATGCTTATTTATGACCGTGAGTGGGGCAGGGGGGAGCGGAAATCGACCGATCTAGCCAGCCTGTGGCTTGCTCCAAGCGCGGCAGCGCTTCTTCTGGTTGATCTTTGAGCAAAAAGACGAGTGCGGCGGCGGCTTGCTCGCTGGCACGCGCTTTGCGGTTAGATTTTAATCTATGCCAGTCGTTGGGAGTAATTTTGAGGCGATCCATCAGCACTTGCGCGAGTTCTAAAGTGCTGAGTTGACTCAGGGTATCGGTTTTGGGAAGCTGTGTTGTTTCAGGCATACTGAAAGGCTAAGTTCGCATATATCCTTACTCTACTGCAACCACGATGAAGTCACCTGAAGAACCATCCCAGTCAAATCGATCCCCATCGGCTCCCCGAACTCGCAACGCTCAAGAAGAAGAACAAGAGTTGGGGCGCAGTATTGAAGAAGTGGATCGATCCCTGCAAGCTTTAAAAGAACGTTATGCACAAGTACAGCGCGATCGCATTCGCCAAAAAGAACTGCAACATCGCATCGAAGAAGTGCGGCAAGATTTGCGTAGAGAGCGAAGTCAGCAAATGCAAGCCGAGTTGCAACAAATCAAACAACAGCTGGAAATGCTAGAAGTCAGCCTGGAAAGCAGTTTGTTCAGTTTCAGTAGTTTAAAAGAGCCATTTTGGCAAGCAGTCAGATTTGCCGGGATCGGGATCGCTATCGGCTGGTTGCTCAAGTCTTGTGCAGGCTAGGATCGAGTTTGGGGATCGCTGCTTGCCAAGACCAACTTGCAATCGGGAGCGATAAAATTCTCATCGATCCCAGGCAGCGATCCCCGTCTGTGCGTAAGATGGGATCGCCCTCAACTTGCGTTTGTAGATAATACTTAATAAATCATTGCTTTTAACTGCCTCATGACAACTCAACGTATTGCCGATATCCTCCGCACTGGTCAACCCGATGAATCTGTTAAAGTTCAAGGTTGGGTACGCACGAAACGAGAATTAAAAGATTTTGCCTTTGTCGAGGTCAACGATGGTTCCTCGATGGCGAACTTGCAAGTGGTGCTAAATGCTGATTTGCCCAATTATGCCGAAATTATCAAGCAGGTGAATACGGGTGCTTCGGTAGAAATTGAAGGCATTTTGGTGGCTTCCCCGGCGAAGGGACAGCGGATCGAACTCAAGGCGGCGGCGTTGCAGCTATACGGTAATGCCGATCCGGAAACTTATCCGTTACAGAAGAAACGCCACTCGTTTGAATTTTTGCGAGATATTGGACACTTGCGATCGCGCACCAACACTTTCGGTGCTGTCTTCCGCGTCCGCAATGCCTGCGCCAGGGCGATCCACCAATTCTTCCAAGAACGCGGTTTTTTGTGGATTCACACCCCCATTATCAGCGCCAGCGACTGCGAAGGGGCGGGCGAAATGTTCACCGTTACCAGCTTTAATTTAAATAACATCCCCCTTACAGAAGATAAAAAACAAGTCGATTACAGCCAAGACTTTTTCGGGAAACAAGCTTATCTCACCGTTAGCGGACAATTGGAAGCTGAGGTGATGGCGATGGCGTTTAGTAACGTTTATACCTTTGGCCCTACTTTCCGCGCGGAAAATTCTAACACATCCCGTCACTTGGCAGAATTTTGGATGATCGAACCCGAAATGGCTTTCTGCGACTTGACAGGGGATATGAACTTAGCTGAGGAATTTCTCAAATATATCTTCAAGCACGTGATGGAAACTTGCCCGGAAGATATGGAATTTTTCAATCAGCGGATTGATAATTCGGTCTTGGCGACGGCGGATAATATCATCAACAACGAGTTTGAACGGGTGACATATACGGATGCGATCGCTCTGTTAGAAAAATCGACCAAACAATTTGAATATCCCGTCAAGTGGGGTTTAGATTTGCAGTCGGAACACGAACGATATCTGGCAGAAGAATTATTCAAAAAACCGACAATTGTCACCGACTATCCAGTAGAAATTAAAGCCTTCTACATGCGTCTAAACGATGATGAAAAAACCGTAGCCGCAATGGATATTCTCGCACCCAAAATCGGCGAAATTATCGGCGGTTCCCAGCGGGAAGAACGTCTAGATATCTTAGAACGCCGGATTAATGCTCAAGGCTTAAATCCGGCTGATTATTGGTGGTATTTAGATTTACGCCGGTTTGGAACAGTACCTCACGCTGGATTTGGTTTGGGGTTTGAACGCTTGGTGCAATTTATGACAGGAATGGGAAATATTCGCGATGTAATTCCCTTCCCGCGCGCGCCGCAAACTGTCGAGTTTTAACAGATGGTAAAAACCATTGCGATCGCTCAAATCTGACAGGATTTATAGCAGTGTGCGGGCACCCTTAAGGGTGCGCGCTTGACAAACTCTCGCCAGCCGAAGCTGACTATTAACTTATGCAAAATGTAAAGTGTATTCTATCAAGTCACAATCCGCTATAAGCAAAAAAACCGGGTTTCTAGGAAAAAAGATCTACTCAGAAACCCGGTTTCTAGGAAAAAACTTTGCTTTCTCAGCTAAAGATCTACTCAGACACCGGGTTTCTAGGAAAGTTTCTCGGAAAAATCATGGCTTTCTCAGCTAAAGATCTACTCAGAAACCCGGTTTCTAGCTTCGACGTGCGTAAGTCCTGTCTGAAGTAAACCTTGTTGATCCTAATTCAACTTTTACCGCCTGACTATTTCCCAAATGCCCGGAAGGTATCGTAATACATATTAATGCGGAACATTTCACCCGCCCGGAACTTCGTGGCACGCCATTGCAGAATACCATCTCCATCGGTTCGTTCGGTTGGTGTTACCAAAAGATCTGGGTTATCCCGGAAAGCATATTGTCTCGATCCGAGTCGCCCGACAAATGTTCCATCCAAGGGCAAATCGCTAGGCATTGCTACCATATTGACAACGTGGGCGCGTTTCCCTCTCGGCGCATCTCCGTCTAAATTGTAAGTAAAAACAGAATCCCGATTCTTATCCCAGCGTGCCAGAAAACCTGCCCATCCAGCGCTACCGCCAGTATCTACATCGATGTCTGCATATCGCTTGACAAGGAAGTCATCAAGATCGACTTTTCTCGAACAGTTCGTTAGTTCCATGCGAATCGTGACGCGGGTTTCATTTTTGGAAACAATGAAGGTTTGACGAATCATAATCAAACCATCATCAGTTTCGCTTTCTGTCATTTTGACGAATTCTTTTTCGTCATCTCGACAAATGCGACTGCCGATACATTTGATACCGCTGATAGACTGGTATACATCGTATTTGACGTTATCGGTATCGCCAATTTTGTATGCCAGGGTATAACCTTCTTCCAGAACACCAATAGCTAGATGTTCGTAAATGCCTTCAGGTTCAACAGAACTGAGTCCAGCTTCTGTTGTTTGACCCATTAGTTGCCCACAATCGCTGATGCCAAAATAAGCTCTGATCCCTTTGATTACGGTTGTTGGACTTGCCATGTTCTTCTCCCTACAAAATTTAGCACAACGGATTTATCATGCCCCCTGGAGTATGGCAAAGTTGTTAAACTTCTATTGCCAGTTCAGATAGATAAATATCTTTGCTCTTTTGTTCTATCTGCTTAATTCGATTAAAGCTCTATTAAAATAGTGTGACCAGTCGCTTTTTTTAGTGAAACTCATTTTTGGTAACTTATTTTAGTTACGGTTAGCATCATAGATAAATCCCCGACTTCTTAGAGAAATCGGGGATTTAGACAAGGATTGAGGTTATGCGATCGCAACATCACCAAGCGTATCAATCGCACCCATGCGCGAAGCTTCCGCCAGCTTAGGAATCCCAAATACCTTCGGCAATCTTTTTGTATCAACTAGGACTTTTCTCACATCTAAATTCGATACATCTGCCAAATTTTTACTACCCAAAATCGCAATAATTGCAGCAATTCCCAAACCTTGAGCCACCCCAGCATTAAATTCAACAATTCTACCAGCAGCCGCAGCCAAACCTACAAAACCAGAAGCCGGACTAACGACAGCAAGATTGGGAATAGTTCTTACAATTGCGTGCTGGATACCTATATTAAAAATAGGCGGAGTAAAACTAAGATTTGTAATCCCTTTCTCATAGGTAATTTTGGCAAAATCTCTGATTCCTCCCCGCACGTCAAATTGATAAGCAAACGTTCCCAACGCCTCGTTAGCAGGTACTCCACCCATCAGCATATCTGCACCCGTTAAAGGTTGTACCACATCCTTAATGTTGCCAGCATGTCTGATATAAAGTTCAGATGGAACGTTAACAGTAGCACCAATACTGTTAAACCACTTTTCGACGTACCCCATTTCTACTAACATTTTAGAACTTGGTTTAGCACCTTTTTTCGCTAATTCTTCGGCTTCAGACCCCGTAACGCTAAATAAAAGTGCATTCCAAGAAAGTTTACCCCCAGGAAGAATTGCGATATTCGCTTTGTCTAGAATTACACCCGTTTCAAATAAAGAAAATTTAGTTCCTCTAAACGAGTGGTAAGCTACAGATAAAGCCGGAGAGCGAACATCGATATAGTCACTTCCTGCATACATGGTTTTGATATTACCAGCATTATCGACCATATCGCGCCGTAGTATTTCTGCTAACTCTTCGTCATTTCCTGTAGCAGCAAGTAGGAAATTTTGCGCTTCTGTATCCTTGAGGTTAGTAAAGCGTTTCAGATAAATAGATTCGATTTGCTTTAATTTTTGAATGCTCAATCCTCCGGTTTCAAATACTACGCTAACAGCCAGTTCTGATTCGGGAAGCCCAAAGGTTTCAAATCCTTTTAACTTGATCGCTCCAGCAATTTGTGCTAACTCTGCATTCACCGTTGCATCAATAAATTGCTTACCAGAATATCTCCCCTTTGATGTCATTAAACTGACGATATTTTGATTCCCTTTCACAACAGATTCAATCTCAACATTACTGAGGATATCGACTCCAGCTTCTTGCAGCATTTCTCTGAGAACTGCACTCGCCTTACGGGGGTCAAGACCAACAACGATCGTACCCACTCTCTGCAAGAATTCTTTATAGATTGCTGCTGGATCGCCAAATGTAGCTAACCCCCGAGCTTCTCGAATCGATTTTTCAATTTGACTGCGGTCTAAATAAGCAAGTCCTCCCCTGACTAAATGACCTCCTATTCCTTGCTGCAAATTACCTTTAGATAGGAGAAGAACTCGCGGATATTGCTTTGTTCTCCGGCGGTATTCCCTCGCAGCAGAAACGGCGGCGAAGACTCCTGGAACTTCATCCCCGTATACGATAACATCGTAATATCTTGGATCTCTAACCATAATTAATAACCTTCCCTGTTGTCGCAATTAATATCTACAGCTTCTATTTATTTTATTCGGGAAAGTTTGTACTTGATAAAACTTTATCAAAAAAGAGAGCGCTACCCTAAGCGTCAAGCGTATTGCAGCCCCAGAAAAGGAAATTTTGTAACGAAATGTTAATAAAATTAAATCAAAATAGCGCGATCGCTCAGAGGTGAGCAAGCGATCGCACTTAATGCGTCAGGGGAATTTATTACTTAATTACGATTTAGAATCAATCCAGAATTGAGACTAGGTTTGTACCGGGAGGGGCGGGTTTATTTAAGTTATCTGTTGCTGGCAAAGATTGGCAGGTATTACCCGCCCCTACAATCCTTTAAACTCTGGTGGGATCGTCTACAATTACCCGGATTTTTAAATTTAAGCGGGCTGTCAAGTTTAATAAATTAATTATAATGCGATCGCTCTCATTCCCCTTCCATTTCGTAGAAATCTTCTGGATATTCTTGAGGTTCCCCATTGGCAAAATCAACCTTATCATAAATGTCTTCTAGAGGAACTTCAATCTGAAAAGAACTGAAGGTTAGCGCTGTATCTTCTTGATCGTACACGCTATAAGACCAGCGCTTATTTTCTTGTTTAGTATACTGTTCGATAAACATCTGACTTTGGTCGAGCAAAATATACTCTTTAAAACTGGGTACTGTGCGATAATATTGAAATTTATCGCCTCGGTCGTACCCCTTAGTTGATTTTGATAAAACTTCAATAATCACTTGAGCATTGGTAATAGTATCTTTCCGGTTATTGTAATACTCCGGTTGACCTGCAATTACCATCACATCAGGATAAGTAAAGCGTTTGAATTTCGGTATCCACAAGCGCACATCACCGATGTATACTCGGTAATTCTGTCTTTTAAAAGCGATACTTAAGGCAACGCTTAGATTGAGTGCAATTTGATTGTGATTTGTAGTTCCACCCGTCATCGGTAGGATCTCCCCATCGTGATATTCACTTTTGTATTCTGCGGTTTCTTCCAGGGCTAAATATTCTTCTGGAGTGTAGTGGCGCTGTTCCGTTGCTTGTAGAGTAGCTGTCATGGTTATGGTTCCCCAACTTAGCTCTTGCCTTGCTTCCAGTTTAACATGAGGAAATTTGGCAAAAAATTTTTCTACATAAAGGTGCGATCGCCCAACATATCCCAATCATAATCGCCTTAATTTAACCAAGCGATATTGCCTTGCGGCTAGCTTCGCGATCGCACCCCATATCCTTGCACAAATCCAACAGTTGAAATCAATCAGATTTGTTATCCAAATCGGGTAATTCAGTCAATACTTTATTCGAGTATTTAGTCAAAATGCTCATGACCATACCAGCAATAGGAGCGCGTTGCAAAGAACTCCACTCGTAAACTTGAGCATAGCCCATTGCAAACAGCTTGTGCCTCTCGCGAATTACCCGCAGTTTTATAACTGCTAATAGCTAATCGCTAACGGCTGCTTTCTGGCAATTGACAATTAGCAATTAGCAATTAGCCATCCATAAAAAATCAGGGAAACCCTGGCATACACCAGAATTTCCCCAATCTAAAATCTGCAATCTCAAATCTGAAATTAAGCGATCGCAGCCATCTTCACATCGCTATTAGCCAACAACTCTTGCAACTCATCGGCATCAACCGTTTCCTTCTCAACCAACATATCAGCCAATTGATCCAGAACGTGCTTATTAGTCACCAAAACATCTTTCGCCCGCGTGTAAGCTTCCGCCACCAGCTTGCGAACCTCATCATCGATCACAGCAGCAGTTGCTTCCGAGAAATCCCGTTCCGCCATGATATCGCGACCGAGGAACATGTTCCCATTTTGACGACCCAAAGCGACTTGACCTAAGCGATCGCTCATCCCAAATCTGGTCACCATTTGGCGCGCCACGCGAGCCACCTGTTGCAAGTCGTTCGACGCACCAGTAGTAACTTCTTCCTCACCGAAGATAATTTCTTCAGCAACGCGACCGCCCAAAGCGACAGCCATTTGATTTTGCAGGTAAGAACGGCTGTACAATCCAGAATCTAACCGATCTTCACTCGGAGTGAACCAAGTCAAACCACCAGCACGACCGCGGGGAATAATGCTAATCTTCTGCACGGGGTCATAATCTGGCATCAGCGCACCGACAAGAGCATGACCTGCTTCGTGATAGGCGACCAAAGTCTTGCGTTTTTCGCTCATTACGCGGTCTTTCTTCTCCGGACCAGCCAATACGCGGTCAATCGCGTCGTTGACTTCATCCATCGAAATTTCGGTTAAATTGCGACGCGCAGCCAAAATCGCCGCTTCGTTGAGCAAGTTAGACAAATCCGCACCAGTAAAACCAGGAGTCCGACGGGCAATCTTTTCTAGATCTACATCCTTCGCCAAAGTCTTACCGCGGGCGTGGACTCGGAGAATTTCCAAACGTCCGCCGTAATCGGGACGATCTACGACAACTTGACGGTCAAACCGACCCGGACGCATTAAAGCTGCATCCAGCACGTCGGGACGGTTCGTAGCGGCAATAATAATGATGCCTGTATTGCCTTCAAAACCGTCCATTTCGGTCAGCAACTGGTTGAGGGTTTGTTCCCGTTCATCGTTACCGCCGCCTAAACCGGCACCCCGCTGACGACCAACGGCGTCAATTTCATCGATGAATACGATACAGGGCGCGTTGGTTTTAGCTTGTTCAAACAAATCGCGGACGCGAGAAGCACCCACACCCACGAACATTTCGACAAACTCAGAACCGGAAATCGAGAAGAAAGGTACGCCAGCTTCCCCGGCGACGGCGCGCGCGAGCAAAGT
>DNGJ01000285.1 GCA_003486305.1 Cyanobacteria bacterium UBA11371 | reverse complement strand
AAAAATTGTTGGCGTAGGGACACGGCGTTCAAGATATTTTGGTTTTGTCGCAAAGATTGTCGATGCCGTGTCCCTACATTTGGTATATTCACGGTTGTCTAAGAGAAAATAACATTAATTATGCGTCCCTAGATTTGGTATATCCACGGTTGTGTAGAAGCAAGGCGTCAAAGATATCTTGGGAAAAGCAAACAACATTAATTATGCCCTGCCCTTAAAGCAGGCATTTTTTTAATTAAATATAATTAATTTTCCCAATGGCATATGACCCCAAAAAACATCACCGCCGTTCTATTCGTTTACCCGAATACGATTACACCCAACCGGGTGCTTATTACATCACAATTTGCACCTACGAACGGCAATGTTGGTTTGGTGATGTAGAGAATGGGAAAATGCAGAAGAATTACTTGGGTTACATTGCCCATAATTTTTGGCAGGCACTTCCTCGTCGTTTTCCCCATATTGAATTAGATGTTTTTGTTGTGATGCCCAACCATCTGCATGGCATTCTGATTATTACCGATGAAGGATATCGCACATTGCCGAAGAATAGGCCAAGAAAAGAACAATTTGGCAAACCAGTACCGGGTTCTATTCCTACAGTAGTTCGTTCTTTCAAATCAGCAGTAACTAGACGAATTAATCTGATGCGCCGTACTAAAATGCCTCCTATCTGGCAAGGTAATTATTACGAAAGCATCGTCCGCGTTGAAACTGGGTTGGATGCAATTCGCCAGTATATTATCAACAATCCCCTCGAGTGGGAAATTGATGAAGATAATATTAAATATCATTCAAATCAAATACTGGATTTGGGTTTAGATTTTTAATTCGAGATGGTCGCTGTAGGGACACGGCATGATAATTGTTTGGTTTTGTGGGAAAGATTATCGATGCGTCCCTACAAATCTATGGGGGTGCGATCAAAGATTGTCGCGGTAGGGACACGGCATGATAATTGTTTGGTTTTGTGAGAAAGATTTTGAATGCCGTGTCCCTACAAATCTATGGGGGTATGGTGTAGGGACACGGCATGATAAATTTTTGGTTTTGTGAGAAAGATTTTGAATGCCGTGTCCCTACAAATCTATGGGGGTATGGTGTAGGGACACGGCATGATAATTGTTTGGTTTTGTGGAAAATATTTTGAATGCGTCCCTACATATTGACTCCATAAACAGATTCGCAGCATAGTTTAAATCTGCGATCGCACTCGCATAGTCGCCAGTTGCAGACCTGGCAATTCCCCGATGATAATATGCTTCGGCTCAGATCTCCGAAGTCAAAGCGCGTTACCGCCCTTTTGTAGTAGGCATCAATAAATTGGGGATTCACCTTTAACGCACGGCTAAATTCTTTAATGGCTCCCGCCCCTTCGCCTTGACTGGCTTTCTCTAATCCTAAGTTGTATAGTTCTTGATACATAGCGGTTTCTCGGTAAAGTGTAATTAATCGGGCTATAGATAGATCTTTTTCGATATTAACCATGCACTTTACCGACCGGCTCCATAATTTTGCCTGTTTAGAGCAAGTCATCGATCGCTCTCCCTTGATTGTTGAGCCAAATACTTCTGTACTCGATGCCATTGGTATGATGAGTAAAGCACGAGGCAGCATTTGTCAAGTATCCAAATCAAATTCGTCCCCAGATTTGACTCCTACCAGTCCAACAACAACGAGTTGTGTCTTGGTGGTGGAAGATTCTCAGTTACTGGGGGTATTCACAGAGCGGGATTTAGTCAGGCTGACTGCGGCTTCTGTTGACTTATCTGGGGTGGCGATCGCAAAGGTGATGACGCGAGAAGTTATTACCCTCACCCAGTCCAATGCTGAAAATATCCTGACGGTTTTGTCCCTATTGCGCCAGTATCAGATTCGCCATCTCCCGATTTTGAACGATCGGGGTCAGTTGGTAGGAGTTGTCACCCCCGAAACTATTCTTAACCTCTCGCCGAAAGCCCACGCATGTCAGAAAATTGAGGAATCGCTGCTTGAGGGCGAAACCTATCGTTTGCTGTTTGAAAATAACCCCCAGCCTATGTGGGTTTACGATCTAGAAACTCTCGCTTTTCTCGCAGTTAATCAGGCGGCTATTCATCACTATGGTTATTCTCTTGCCGAGTTTCTTGCTATGACAATTGCCGACATTCGACCGCCTGAAGATATTCCAGCAATACAAGAACAAGTTGCTAATCTTGCTGCTGAAGGTTACGCCGTTTCGGGTTTGTGGCGACATCAAAAGAAAGACGGAACAATTATTGATGTAGAAGTTACTTCTAATGCTTTAACTTTTTTAGGCAGATCCGCCAGGTTTGTTTTAGTTACCGATGTTACCGAGCGCCAGCTTGCTGAAAATTCACTGCGTCAGAGCGAAAATAAGTATCGTCGGATTTGCGAACTCACCTCAGATTACATTTATTCCTGCTACGTCACTCGGTCAGGGGCAATTATTGATGAATGGGCGACAGCCAATTTGAGCCGAATTACAGGTTATTCTTTTGAAGAATTGCCAGGGGGTGAAAATGGTTGGTTGAATCTAGTTTATCTCGACGATCTGCCAGCATTTAGCCAGTTTATTAACGAACGAATTTCAACTAATCAAGCTGGGTCGCTAGAGTATCGAATTGTTACCAAAAAAGGGGAAATTCGCTGGATTTGCGATCGCATCCAACCCGAATGGGACGATCGCGAAGCGCGAGTGGTGCGGCTTCTCGGTGCGACAGAAGATATCACCTCGCGCAAGCAAGCTTTATCAGCGCTGCGAGAAAACAGCGATCGCCTCACCTTAGCTCTAGAGTTAGCCAAAATCGGCTTGTGGGATTGGAATATGCTGACAAATGAGACAATATGGACTTCCAATCACGAAACAATCTTCGGGTATGAACCCGGAACGCCTCGCCGTTCTTTATCCGATTGGTCTAGTCGCGTTCACCCGGAAGATTTACCCCGGATTAAGGCATCAGCAAAAGCTGCGATCGCATCGCGACAGGATTTTGAGTCCGAGTACCGCGTTGTTTGGCCTGATGGTAGCATTCACTGGGTTGATTCTTTGGGGCGCTTTTATTACAATTCTCAAGGACAGCCGACGCGCATGGTGGGGGTACTTTACGATATCAGCGATCGCAAAATTGCCCAAGCAGCTTTACAGATCAGTCAAGAGCAATTGCAAACTGCGATCGCCGAATTGACTCGTTCCAACAAAGAACTCGAACAATTTGCTTACGCCGCCTCCCACGATTTGCAAGAACCTTTGCGGAAAATCAATAGTTTTGCCGAATTGCTCGCTCACGATTACCGCCAGCAATTGGATGAGATGGCCGACAAATACATTGATTACATCACCGATGGCGCCACCCGGATGCAAGCGCTGATTGAGGATTTATTGATCTATTCGCGGGTGGGGCGACAAGAGTTAAATAAACAGCCAACCGATTTAAATACTGTAGTATCTCAGGTAATAATAGATCTCAGCTTTGCGATCGCAGAAAACAACGCTATTATTACCACAACCCCACTTCCTACATTGCCAGCCAATCCCGTCCAAATGTCACAGTTATTGCAAAATTTAATCGCCAATGGGATTAAATTCCGGCGCGACTGCCCTCCGGAAATTCACATAGCAGCTACGTTGCAAAAAGAACAATGGTTGATTTCGGTACAAGATAACGGCATCGGCATCAAACCTGAATATACCGAGCGGATTTTCGCCATTTTCCAACGACTGCACAGCCGTTCTCGCTATCCCGGTAACGGCATTGGCTTAGCCTTGTGTCGTAAAATAGTCGAGCGTCATGGCGGACAAATTTGGCTAGAATCCGAACCAGGAAAAGGCACAATATTCTATTTTACTATCCCGGAATGACAAAATCTGTTCAATTGAACGGGAATGGCGAAAAGATTGCTGTGCTGTTAATTGAAGACGATCCGGGGGATGCAGATCTGATCGCGATCGTCTTTCAACGCCAGCGAGAGACGATTCAATTAAAAATTGTTCATGATGGGGAGGAAGCGATCGCTTACCTGCGACAAAAAGCCCATGAGGTGCTACCCCACCTAATTTTACTCGACCTCAACCTCCCCGGCAAAAGCGGACGCGAAGTATTGCAAGCAATCAAAAGCGACGAACAGCTTAAACAAATCCCAGTTGTTATCCTCACCGGCTTAAAAGCCCCTGAAGAAGTTTTGACGAGCTACAAATTAGGAGCAAATGCCTACCTCACAAAACCCGGCGGTTTGGCAGAATTTACCAATGTTATTCAGTCTATAGACAATTTTTGGTTAACCTTTGTTCACCTTCCCCCTGATTTGAGCTAAAATTATTAAAAATTTTGGCACAGAGGGGTTTGTTAATTTTCTTCACTAATTCTTAAAATAAGCGATCAACTATTCCTGGTAAAATCCTCTAAATAGAAAAAATATCAAAAATACTGAATATACAACCATGCTTAACGTCTCTGTCAGGATGCTTTTAATTGAGGACGACGAAGGAGATATAGATCTAATTCGGATTTATTTAGCGAAAGCTAAACAACTTTCCCATCGTCTGGAAATTGCTACAAGTTTAGAAGAAGGACTCTTGCGCCTACAACAAGGAGGCATCGATATTGTTTTGAGCGACTTGACCTTACCAGATGCCCAAGGAATCGAAACTTTTCGTCAAATTAATACTCTGTTTCCAAATATACCAGTAATCATTCTCAGCGGACTCGATGACGAAGAAATTGCCGTGAGTGCCGTATCATCAGGCGCACAAGACTACCTGATTAAAGGCAAATTTAACCACTACTTGCTAGTTCGATCCATCCGCTATGCTTTGGAGAGGCATCAGCTATCGCAGACGCTCAAGCAGCAGGCAGAATTGCTCCAGGAACAAGTAATCGAGCTAGAGCAGACAAAGCGCGCCGCAGAAGCAGCAAACAAGGCAAAAAGCGAGTTTTTGGCAAATATGACCCACGAACTGAGAACGCCGCTCAACGCCATTTTGGGTTTTACCCAACTGTTGAGTCGCGACCAAAACCTCAATTCTCAACAGCAGGAGCAATTAGAAATTGTTACTAAAAGCGGCGAGCATTTGCTCGAATTAATTAACGACGTTTTAACCATGTCCAAAATTGAAGCAGGGATGATCGAAATACATACTTCTTGCTTTAATTTGTACAATTTGATTGACTTCCTAGAAGATATGTTTCAACTTAGAGCCAGAGCGAAAGGCTTGCAACTAAATTTTAAAATTAGTCCAGACTCGCCCCATTATATAGAAACCGATGAAAGTAGGTTACGTCAAATTTTAATTAATTTACTTTCAAATGCGATTAAATTTACTGAATCGGGTAGCGTGACGCTGGAAGTGAAGCTGGGTAATCGGGAAAACTTTTCTGTTTCACCCCTGAAAGATAACCAATTACCAACGATCTTTGAAGTAGAAGATACAGGGTGCGGTATTGCGCCGGAAGATTTAGAGAAATTGTTTGAACCTTTTGTGCAAGGTGAGGCGGGACGTCAATACCTAGCCGGAACGGGTTTGGGTTTGACAATTAGCCGCTATTTTGCCCAATTAATGGGGGGAAATATCAAAATAGCAAGTCAAGTGGGTCAGGGAACAGTTGTTAGTTGCGAGATTCCGGTAACGACGGTGACGCCAGACAACGCCGATGAGTTCCTGCAAAAAGTGCGAAAACCTCGAGCGATCGCATTAGCACCCAACCAACCCAAGTATCGCATTTTAATCGTCGAAGATAAATGGGAAAGTCGTCATTTACTGGTGAAAATGCTATCGCCGCTAGGCTTTGAAGTGTTTGAAGCCGAAAACGGTCAAGCTGGGATTGAAATGTGGGAAAAGATAGAACCTCACTTAATCTTAATGGATATGCGAATGCCCGTGATGGATGGGTATGAAGCGATCAAACGCATTAGATCTGATATAAAAGGTCAAGCAACTGCGATCATTGCCTTGACTGCTAGCGTGCTGCAACCAGGAAAAGAAATCACAATGGCAAAGGGATGCAATGACTTGATTTCTAAACCGTTTCAAGAAGAGGTTTTATTAGAAAAAATTGCCGAGCATCTGGGAGTGCGCTATCTCTACGATTCGTTCCAACCTTGTTTGCAAGAGTCAGCCAAGGAAAATAAAATCATCACCTGCGAAGACTTAAAAATGATGCCTGACCAATGGGTTCGTGATTTAAATCGTTCAGCGATTCTAGGCGAAGATGAAAACATTGTTGCTCTCATCGAACAAATCCCCGACGAATATGCAGAACTGAAAGCCACTTTAAAAGATTTAGTCGATGATTTTAGGTTTGAAATCCTGGTTAATTTAACCGAGACTTTGCTGGCTGAATTTGCTAATGGCTAATGGCTAATGGCTAATAGAGAGCAATTAGCAATTAGCAAGCTTGCAATTAGCAATTAGCTATATTAATATCGTCGTTTATCGCGCACGCGACGCACGAACCACAAACATAGGAAATAACTACCAACGGAACAGAGCGAACCTACTACAAAACAACCTACCAACAAATCGGCTAAAAACACCGTTCCCATTTGCATCATTCCTTCCCAGGAACTTAGACTCTCACCCGAAAAAGATTGATCGTGAGATCCCAACAGCCATCGACCGACGTGGAAATTGAATGCATAAATTGGAATCGATGTCAAGGGATTGCTTACCCAAGTAGCGGCGGCGGCGACGATTTTATTGCCTTTAATTAAAGCGGCTAACAAGATAGCAACAGCCATCTGGGTAGCAATGAGGGGAAACCAACCCGCGAACACGCCTGCCGCAGCACCTCTAGCGATCGCTTCTGGAGTGCCTCTAAGGCGAAGAAAGCGCAAGTAAAAATAACGCCAGCGTCGCCGCCAATCTTTTTGGCTGCGTTTGCCTCGTCGTGGGGAAACTGATGTAGATTGGGAGGATACGTTAAGCCTGCGCTGCCTCATGTTGCTGGACATTGGGGTTAGTTCTACAGAGAGAAGAACCTAATATTTAAGGTAAGCGATCGCTCGGCTTGTAGACCAGGCCAATCTCGCGATCCCAATTAATTTCGATGACTAAATCCACCCAATCAGAGTTTCTCGCCATTGGTCGAATAAACAATTCCGGGTGGATAGACTTCCAGAAATACTCAACAAATCGATCCACCGTTTCATCGCTCATTCCGGATTTTCCCGTAGAAATCATTTGTTGTTCCGCTTGTCGTCGCCACTGCTGGGAAAGCCGATAATCAGTCGGCAAAAGCAGGATCAAACCGTCTAATCGTTGCCATAAGGGTAAATAATCCTGCAATTTGGCGTTGGCATCGCGGGCAAATCTGCGGTCATCTGCGGTTAAAATCGGTGGCGGCGCATTATCGAAAGCGCCCGGATCGATCGGACGAACCCCAACAAACCACCCTTCAAACAAGACGATATCGATATTTTCCACAATTTCTGGTTGAGTGCGATCGCCCGCACCCCCCCAAGCCGATTTATCAAATCTAGGCACTTCGATGGATTGGTAATTGGTAATTGGTAATTGGTAATTCTCCTGGAGTCCTCTGCGTAATTGGTCTAAAACTTTTATACCCAATTCAACATCGTGGGTTCCCGGTGGCCCGCGCCAGATTAAGCGGGGATCTTGTTGTTGCAATGCTAGGCGTTCGGGATAAGTTTTATACAAATCGTCTAAGGAAAGACTCAGAGTCCGGTATCCCAAGTGTTTCAGAATTAAAGTCAAGATCGCTGCTAACGTGGTTTTGCCGGTTCCCTGTCCGCCTAAAATTCCTTGAATCATAGGGCGTTGTAATTGTTGCCGGTGACTCGCTAGCTGCATCGCTAAAGGTAACCACAGGTTCCAAAGCGTTTCCAGTAAAGCAGGGTGCTGCTTTATACCTTTATTTTGGCAGAATTTAATTAGGTCTGGGTAGATTGTGTGGAAGAGATGCGATCGCAAACCGATCGCTTCGCTGACATTAGCTGGCGTGATGCCAAACGCTTTCGCCCTTAATTCATCCGCCAACGCCCAAGCTGCCAATTGTTCAATGGCGGATAAAGGTAGCGCTTCTGATGCGGTTAACTTTTGCAGGAACTGACTTAGTAACTCAGTCGTCATGATTGTTCAAGACCCCAATTTGAAAGCTTCCACAAACAAACTGTAAGTGAGGCCGATTTTGAGGGCGTTCAACATATCGATGACAAGCGATCGCGTTCCTCTTCTGCGATTTATAGTGTAAAAAATCCAACTCGCAGATTCCGTAAATATAACTAACAACCCGGCGGCGATAATATCCCAGTCGGCGGCTTGTCCGGCGGTGGTGGAAATCGCCGTTCCCAAAAAAATCCCGAACAGCAGACTGATGACCATCAGGGATAGACGCCGCCAGGGGTTGCTCAGCCAGCCCGCAAGACGAGCGCCGACAACATCGAGTAAATTGTTCAGACGGGTGTTTTGCATGAATTTTGCCTCAGAAAATCCGGACGCGGAGGATATGCCCTTGTATAGAGTATGTTTTTGACCTTAAAGTGCTTTCCATCCCATTGGGGATCTGGTATAACGAACAGACAGTCTGTCAGGGCTTCAATATTTAAGACTAATTATTACTAAGGACTATGAAAATAAATTTACAGGTTTATGCTGCGGCTATTATTGCTACGGCATTTTTGCTCGTAATCTGGCAAGTATTGGGACAATTCCAGTTCAGCATCACGGTCGAACACCCAGAAGCCGAACTGCCACCCGTTTCAACCTCGCCCGAGGTGCTACCCGTTACCAAATCGGCTTCTAGTGCCTCCTCTAACTCGACACCAGTGCCAACTTTGACACAGCCGTTGGCAGTGACCAATGAGACCAAAGCTCGTTCTAACGCACCAGCGACAGCAGTAGGAACCTTGCGAGTCAGCAATCAAACCACTCATCCGGTTCGGTTAGCTTTGCTACCCGTGCAGTCTACCGCCAAATCTGGCAAGCAGCCAGCTTACGGCGTACCAGCACACTGGGATTTTGCCCCCGGAGAAGGGGGTAGCCGGGGATTGGTGTTGGCGCTACCCGATGGTAATCTGAAACTAAATCGGGGAGATGTTTTGGTGGCTTTTGCTCAAGATGGTTCTAGCCGCTATTGGGGGCCATACGTGGTAGGGGAGACAGGCGCGCCCCTATGGAATAGTCAGAGATCTGAATGGCTGTTGATTTTGCCGCCTTGAATTCCCCATCAGATCTGTAGGGGCACGGCATGATAAATATTTCGTTTACTGTCACAATGTTCAACGTGCCGTGCCCCTACTGCAAACCCTTTGTGGGGGCACGGCATGAT
>DNGJ01000345.1:26145-26289 GCA_003486305.1 Cyanobacteria bacterium UBA11371 | reverse complement strand
CGGGATTTGATGGTTGTGCAGGGTCGGTACAATCCCAATCAGCCTTTACCTTTGATTCCCTTGTCGGATGGGGTGGGGGAAGTTGTGGCGGTGGGAGATGGGGTAACGCGGGTGAAGGTGCGCGATCGCGTTGCCAGTATTTTC
>DNGJ01000345.1:25720-25864 GCA_003486305.1 Cyanobacteria bacterium UBA11371 | reverse complement strand
AAGGTGATTTGCGTAAGTCCTGATGCAGTTTCTCCGATCGTCGCGGGGAAGTTCTGTGCAAAATACCTGGAACGGGTGAGGCGTTGATACAGAAACCTGTGTATAGCTGGAAGTGATATCGTGTCCAGTAGCAACGGTTGTGTA
>DNGJ01000345.1:25304-25424 GCA_003486305.1 Cyanobacteria bacterium UBA11371 | reverse complement strand
GGGGTGGGCATTCTGCCTGCCCTATGCAAGCATAGCTATTTTCACTTTATTTATATGCACCTACTTAATAGCAAGCTTGCTAATCGCGGTTGTCTGGCTATTTATAGCGGATTGCAGTCG
>DNGJ01000345.1:0-25069 GCA_003486305.1 Cyanobacteria bacterium UBA11371 | reverse complement strand
CTGTGTGCAGGGTGCGTTAACGCACCCTGCACACAGCTGTTGGCTTTTGCTCACTCACTTGCAATCTGCTGTACAAGCTTGCAGTTAGCAAGCTTGCCATCCATACACTACTGATACTACCGGACATGATATGACAGCTCTATGAACTTGGCGATCGCACCGCTTCGCTAACAGAATTGGGCATTTCTATTTACTTCCTCTGCTGCTGATGTTTTATAGCAACCGCACTGGCACAATTAACATTCTTAATTGCTAAAACCAAAGATACTCACCCCTTTTTCCCCTAACCCCTAGCCCCTCCACATATGACATATCGCGCCAATCGCCCGATTGAAATTATGCTTAGAGTCTACCCTGACTCGGCTTTGCTGGAAGGCTTAGATGTATGGCTGCGTCTGGGATTATTAACTGATATTCAAGTTAAACGTTTGTGTCAAGAACATCTAACTTGTCCTCTTCCTAGTATTGCGCCCGTTGTTACCTCTTCACCGAGCGAAACTTCTGATATCGTCATAGTCAAAGATTTTGGCCTTCCCACCCCGCCTACGCCTGCTGCAAGGACAAAAACTATTAAGAGCAAACGCGATCGCTCTACTGGGTTGTTGCAGTCTTTTATGGCAGAAGTTAGCGTTTTGTGGCTGCTATTTTTGGGTGTATTTCTCATAGTTGTATCGTCAGCAGTTCTGGCGGCGAGTCAGTGGCGGAATTTCTCTCCTGTCGGACAATACGGGATTTTATTCGCTTACACTTTAGTATTTTGGGGAATTAGTGCTTGGGCGAGTAGACAGCCGAATTTACAGCTAACTGCCAGAATGCTGCAAGTAACGACGCTATTAATTATTCCCGTCAATTTTTGGATGATGGATGGGTTTAAATTGTGGAATTTTCCGTTGGGATGGATTGTCGCACCAGTAGCAGCTTTGTCCCTCACGGCTATTTTAGTTAATCTACTGCAACCCAGTGTTTCCGCCTCTCGCTTAACTTTAGCAAACAGTATCGGTTTAAGTTGGCTGCATTGGGGTTGGTCGCTGATGAATTTTCCGCTAATTGCGACGTATATCGGTACAATTGGCACGGCTTTAACGCTGTTTTATCAAAGTCGAAGGCGCAGATTAGAAGCAGAAGTAACCATATCTAATTCTATTTCTTTGGGCGTTATTACTATCACCTTTGCGACGCTTTTGCTGGTAGGTAGAGCAATTTTAGGTGCGAAAATTCCGATCGGTAATCTTGGTTTAGCTTTGGGAATTTGTGGTTGGTTGCTGGGTTGGTTATCTCGGCGCGAATCCAGGGGAGAAATCTGGTCAAACCTCGGCTGGGTGCTACTTTTAGCAGGTTGGTTGGTTGCGGTGGCGGAAATACCCCAGCAAGCGATCGCTGTCAGCATTTTGGCTTTATGGTTACTAGCAGATAGACTCTTCCGACTCAAGCAATCTGCGGATTTAATCGCGCTATTTTTAGTTGGTTTACAAAGTTTTTGGTTGCTGTGGCGCGCGATTCCTGTTGCATTTCGACAACAAGTTATTGCTTTTGGGATTCAACTCGCCGGAAACGATTTTATGCCTCAAGCATTAATCGGATTGGGCGTTTTTCCTTACGTCGTATTAACGCTATTTTTAGCAGCTTATCTGCGGCGACAAGCGGAGGAAGAATTGGCGCAGCAAGCTGAGGGGATGGCGTTAATTTTAGGGTTAATTTTAACGATTGTTAGTTTTTTCAATCCTCTTGTTCGCGTTATTAACTTACTACTATCTTTTATTACCCTTGCTGTTGTGGTTATCCTGCGGACTGCGGCGGGAACTGGGTTAATTTACTTAACTCATTTGGCTGGATTGGTAACAATTGCCGCTTGGATTAATTATGCTTTCCCCAATCTAACAGTAAATACTTGGTTGCTAATTCTATTGAGCGGCGCGATTGGCGAATGGATTTTTAGCATCGGTACTAATTGGCAGCAATGGCGGCGCAGTTCCTGGCATTTCGGTTTAGTACTAGCGGCAATTAGCTACGCTCAATTATTCAATCCCGCTTTAAAAAATCCTACGGATTGGTATCTGGCTTGGTTAATTGTACCGGCGGCGCTGACTTTGCTATCTTATCTTCCCAACTTTCCCGAACCTAGATTGGCGAATTGGCTAAGCGTTACTGCACTTTTGGCAATTCAACCTTTAACAATAATTTTTACTACGCCAAGGTTATTCAGTTTAGGAATTGCCACGATTTTGATGTTGCTGAATACGCAAAAATTGCCAGAATTAATAACAGCATTGCTAACAGTTGGATTTGGTTTGTGCTTCGGCGGTGCTGTTATTTGGGAAGTATTTTCCGAACGCATGACAATAGGTTGGTGGGTGACAGTTTTTGCGATCGCACCACTAATCCTTTGGTTACTTTACAGTTGGCTGAGAAAAGGTTCTAGTCGCCTGCGCCAAGTTTATACCGCAGCAACGGATGGGTGGGCGATCGCGCTAACGATTCCTACTCTAACTTTCCTGATCGGCTACAATGTCACCGCGTATTGGTATCCTTCTGTCACGGCTGTTGAATTTATCGTCGCATCTGGATTTATTACTGCTGGTTTGCTTTATCGTAGTTGGAATTTACCTACTAACGGCAGCTTTTACGGTCTGGCGCTAGCTGTAGAGTTGCTGGTTGCGAGTATAATTGCCTCAACCAATCGTTCCAGTTTAGGATTGGCGATCGCTACCCTAACTCTCGGTTTAACTACTCAAATAGCTGGAGATTTCGTCGCAAGTAGGCGCACAACAAATCCATACCTTTCGAGTTGGCACGCTATCCCCATTTTCTATGCAATTTTAGGATTAATTATTGCCCATAAAAACTTTGATGCTTACACGGGCTTATATACTTTTGCTGCGGCTTTAGTTGGGATTGGAATTGGGCGGCGAAACGCTTACTTTAAACCTATTTGCTATTTATCTATTTTTGCTGTTTCCGCTGCTGCTTACGAGTTATTAATTTATCAACTTCTACAAGCTAAAGCAGGCAATCCGGGAGATGGGTTAACTTTATTGGCAGGTTTGGCGACGGCGATCGCTATCTTACAAAGATTATTGGCAAGATTGTTGTTGCCCTACTTGCGTCTTTCCAATGCGGAATTAAAAGCGATCGCTCACTTGCACTGGGTTGCTGGTAGCGGATTAATCGAACTTGCATTAGTGAGTTCCCTCAGCACTCCAGGAGAAAAAATTTGGTTAGCGGTAACCACAATTTTAGCCGTTTATGCGCTGATTCAAGGTCGTTCTACCGCAAGTTGGACATATGCAGGGATTGTGGAATTAGGCATAGCAATTGGCTATGGGTTGCATCTAGTTTTACCCGATGCAGTATTGCTTAATTGGTCGGTGGCGATCGCTTGCTTTTTTGCCTATTTTATGTACATTCTGCCCTGGACAAGTTGGGGATGGTCGGCGACGCCTTGGCAAAATTCGGCAATGTTACTGCCAATTTCGATTATCTTCCTCAATGGATGGAGCGTTTCTATCCAAAGTTTGCTGTTGGTGGCGGCATTTTATGCTTGGATTGCTAAAGCGCGATCGCAAGTCCGCCTCAGCTATCTCAGCGTTGGATTGGCAAATTGGGCAATCATCAGAATATTCAACTCACAAGCGATCGCCGAACCTTTATGGTACGCTCTGCTTTGGGGCGGGTCGTTATTGTACGTCGCACAAATCGATCCCGCATTGCGATCGCCTTCAGGCAGGGAAACGCGCCACCTGCTTCGCTGTTTGGCAATTGGACTGATTTGTTTTACCGCCCTCTATCAAGCTGAAGTCGGAATTTACGGTATTTCTCCCCTGTTTTTAGGATTTCTGACAATTGGTTTAGGGATTGTCGTTATTCTCATTGGTATCGCCTTGCGGGTGCGAGCATTTCTCTACATTGGCACGCTAACTTTTACGATCAGAGTGTTGCGGCAAGTTTGGCTATTTATCAACGATTATTCCTTATTTTTGTGGGCGATTGGGATTGTTGCTGGTTCGCTATTAATTTGGATAGCGCTAACATTTGAAGCGCGGAGGAGTCAAGCGATCGCTTTTGTCCAATATTGGATGACAGAATTAGAAAATTGGGAGTAATTGGTAATTGGTAATTGGTAATTGGTAATTGGTAATTGGGTTGATTTATTGTAGGGGCACGGCATCAATAGGTTTTGCCGTTAACTCGAAGGTTTTTTGCTGCCGTGCCCTTACAAGCAATGTCAATTTGCTGTGGGTTTTTGCGTTTAATTCGCAGGTTTTTTGCTGCCGTGCCCCTACAAGCTGGGTTGATTTATTGTAGGGGCACGGCAACAATAGGTTTTTCCCTTAAATCGAAGGTTTGTTGCTGCCGTGCCCCTACAAGCAATGTCAATTTGCTGTGGGTTTTTGCGTTTAATTCGCAGGTTTGTTGCTGCCGTGTCCCTGCTAGCAATTTCAATTCCCTGTAGGTTGAGGAGTGGGGGTTCGCAACTGTCGTAATTGCTGTATCTCGGCGTCTACATTCAGCAATTCGGGTGGTACTTTTTCGGGAACTACCCACAAAGAAACTATATGCTCGCGTCTGGGGCCTTTGACTCGTTCGATTCTGTCGGGTTTCCAGATGCCCATGTCGAAGTCGTGGGAGACGATGCGAGTACCGGGTTTTAGAGTTCTCAGCAAGGTCGGTCTTAGCCTTAAATTGAGTTCGGGTAACAAGTATAAGGTGACGACAGTTGCTGAACTGATGTCGGTTTGAAATAGGTCTTGTTCGAGGAATTGGACGCGATCGCTTACTTTCGCCTTTTCTGCATTCGCCGTTGCTTGCTTCACCAGTTTTGGGTCAATTTCTATACCAGTTCCTCGCGTGCCAAACTTTTCGGCTGCGGTAATCACAATCCGCCCGTCACCGCTGCCCAGGTCGTAAAGTACGTCATTTTTCCCGACCTTTGCCATTTCGAGCATTTTATCGACCACTACCTGGGGCGTAGGTACGTAAACTACATCGGGAACCTTTTTCGGCGTTGGCGTGGCGGGTGGTGCGTTGGCAGCAGGGGGTGTAGTCTCAGCTTTAGGTTTCACTTGCTCGGTGCAGCCTGCGAGTATTAAGCTGGTTGCGATCGCGGCATAAGTTGCGGCCTTTAGTAGTTGCCTTCCCATACAATCTTCCTCAATTCAACATTCCCTATTCTGACTCGCTTTCCTGCTGGTGACGGGAAACCAGCAATAGGGGAACGCCTGTCAGCAAAACTGCTAGCCCGATTGTTCCCCCAATGCCGGTATAAACGAGACTCGAATAGAGCAAATATGCACAGGTGGCGCAAAAAAGCAATGGAATAACTGGATAAAATGGCACGCGAAACGGACGGGGGATATTTGGTTCTTTCCGCCGCAGCACCATGAGGGCGATTCCAGATAATAGAAAAAACAACCAGAATACTGGAGCGGTATAATCTACCATTGTTACAAAGCCTTTGCGGGTAATTGCTCCGAGAAAGACGAGCAATAATGCGATCGCTCCCTGTACGAACAGCGCATTGGTGGGTGTATTACCGCGCGCTTGCCAGCGTCCCAAAAAACGGAACATAGAGAAATCTTGCCCCAAGGCATAATTCGTCCGCGCGCCTGTAAAAATAGTAGCGTTAGCCGCGCCCAATGCTGAAACCGCAATCAAAAAGCTGACGAATTTTGCCCCATTTTCTCCGATGGCGCGGCGCATCAAGTCGGCTGCAACTGCCTTTGATTTTGCCATTTCTTGGATTCCTAAACCGTGGATGTAAGCAAAGTTAATCAGCAGGTAAATTGCGGCGATAATGCTAATACTTCCTAACAATACCCGCACCATGTTACGCTGGTTTTCTCGCAGTTCGGCTGAAATATAAGCGGCTTCGTTCCAACCGCCATAAGTCAACAAGACAAAAACCATCGCCAGTCCAAAGGTAGTTTTGGGTGCAGTTGCGGTGATGGTATCTGGCGCTAGGGGTTTGGCTAGGGCTATTCCGGCTACGATGACTAATAACAATCCCAGAACTTTAGCGGCGGTGAGCCAGTTTTGCGTCCACTTGCCTTGCCGGACGCCTAGTACGTTTAAACTGGTGAGGAGTGCGATCGCCACTCCGGCATAAATCGCGGGGGAATCATCTCCCAAACGCAACAACTCGGAAGCATAATCCCCAAATATAAATGCTACCAAGGCGATCGACCCGGTTTGAACGATTGTCATTCGCGCCCAAGCAAATAGGAAGGCTAAATTTCTACCAAAGGCACGCATCAGGTAGTGATAATTTCCCCCTGGGTGAGGATAGGCAGTTGCTAATTCTCCGTAGCAAATAGCACCTATGAAAGATATCCATCCACCGAGTAACCAAGCGAACAAAGCAAGCGTTGCACTCGCTGTATTTGCCGCTACCAAAGCTGGTGTTTCAAAAATACCTGCACCTATTACCATCCCTACAATCAACGCACCTGCGTCGATAGCTGATAGTGTGGGCTGGGGGGCTGTTCCTTTTGTGGTCATAATTTAAGATGGGTGGAAATTTTTGGTCATTCTGATTGTTATCTTTATCATCGTCAGTACTTACGCAAAAAAACCCCCGGTTTGTCCGAAAAATCTTGGGTTTAAAGGCGCGAGGTTCAGCCTCAACTGGGCTTGCGTTAGCGACATTCGGCGAGGCGTTCGACGAGCGCTCAGACTTCGGCGAGCGCCGAAGTCCGAACGGTTTTTGGTTCCGCGTGCGTAAGTCCCGCTGGTTTTCCAGCCACCCACAGCTTACGACTCCTACAATTTTACCTGTCCAAATTCGTAAAGTTAGTTTTGCCCACAAATTTAGCCGAAAATCGTAAATTTTTAGTGGGCGTAACCGATGATTTTTTCTTACTGCAAATAGTCTGGTGTTAGAGCGTGGTCTGCCAAAACTTCCATGTCGGATTCTATATTATCCAGAAGCGTTGAGAAGTTTTTACGGTCATATTCTCCGTCAAAAAAAGTCTCTAAAAACAAAGTTTTTTCTTCATCAATATATGCCTTGATAAACATAAAATTTGCATTCAGATCGTTGGCATATTTCAAAAGTTCTATTTGTTCGATCTCTGGATCGCAATCATAAGGAATGATGATCAATACTCCTCTGTCTGGAATATTTCTGAGCATCATATTTGCTTTTCTGGGGTGACGGCATAAAAGCAAATCTTCCTCTTCTTCTTCTACTTGATATCCATTGAATTCCAAATGATTGCGATATTTCGCCAAAGGATGAGCTACTGCATCATTGATATTCATTTCCGTCATGAGTTTTCAGCCTCGCAGATTTTTTTTCAGAGGCCCGAAAGGACTCCAAGGAACTGGGGAGGGGAGGAATGTAAAACATTTTTCCTCTACCCCAATACGATCTTGCCCAATGCCCAATCCCAGCTCAATAAGATTGTCCATAAGCTTTCTCCAGGGTTGTCGCCTTGTCGGGCTTTAATTAATTTTACTAAATTGTAGTAATTCTGACTGCTTAAACCCAAAGTTCCTGGTTCGCTTGTGTTAGGTGCGATGCCGATGGTGATGCTGGGATTCGAGGGTGGGGCGATGCTAGCTGCAAGGGCTTTTGCTCAAATTATTGCAGGAATCCAAGCAGCGAATGCCTACGCCACGGGAAAGCGATCGCATACAGTCGGGTGTGCTTATGCCGCAGAATTTACCCTAACTGGTTACTGTTACAATCGTGGCAGCTTCTAATGGCTAATAGCTAATGGCTAATTGATTATTAGCTATTAATCTTCATCTAGCGCCGGAAAAGCTTCTTCTATGCGCCACAATTGGTTTTTATATTCAATCAACCACTGGCGACTTTCTGGTGTCAATTGCTCCCAAACAATTTCGATTGGAACGTGGGGAGATGAATACCTATACTTTTGCCCCAAGGTTTTCATATTTTCGGCGACGCTAAAGGGAATACCTAACTCTTCCCAGTCTGTTTCTACAACAATTCCAGAAACTCCTGCCGCTGGGTCGCAAATTAATTGCGAGGCTCTAATTAAATCGGCAAAATGTTTCGGTTTGAGTCCGGTTTTTTCCTGAATTTGTAGTGCTTTTTGCTTGTCTGGAGTCATCGTAACTAAAGATGCAGTGGGCTAAAGGAATAATTCCAATATTTATCAGTTTATCTTTGCAATTCATCTATTTTTGGAAATCCACAAATTATTTTAAACTTTTATACCTATTGACTTGGTAAGTGGCGAGGGCAAAGGCCGCGATCGCTCCATATTAAGTTTTGTAAAAAATGCAAAAAGTTCTAACTGTGCAGGCTGAGTAACAAGTAGATGTACAGTTTGAGGAGCCAAAGCGCAATCAACAGACACTTTTAATGTGATGCCTTGGGGTTACCAGACACATTCTGTAGCACGAAAGGAAAATAAATAGCGTTTGCACCCAGCGATGAATTGCACTCTTGGTGTTACTTTTTAGACTTAGCACAGTCGGTAGAGATATCCCCACAGACTTGAGAATACAGACCACCGAGCTGCTCAAATGATGTTTCCGCGAATTGTATAAAATTTGAGGCTCTCACCAACACATCCCCTGCTCGACCTTCACCCTCAGCAGAAGTTTCTATTAATGAAGCTCCGCTCAACTTCACAGAATCAGCAGCGTTTATCGCCAGATTTTCTCGTGTTCCTGCTCCTAATGTTCTAGAAAAAACATGCGAAGCATCAGCGAGAGTTATGTTTCTGCCTTGGAATTGGATAAGTCGCGCATACAAAGGGGAATGGGAATAAAGACAAGCGCGATCGCATCCTCTCGCCCCGCACGAGCGATCGCAGTAAAGAAACCCGGTTTTTTAGAAAAACCGGGTTTCTGGGTAGGCTAATTTTGATCGATTAAAGCAGCGATCGCGCGTAAAATTTCCTCTTCTCTGAACGGTTTGTTAAAGTAACCCAAAGCCCCCAATTCACAAGCTAAGCGGCGATGTTTTTCCGCCGTGCGAGAAGTCAACATAATAATGGGCAGCTTGGCTAATTCCCCATCCTGACGACAATAACTTAAAAACTCAAACCCATTCATCGAAGGCATTTCAATATCGCAAACTACCAAGCGAATTTCCCGATGGTGTTGCAATTGCTGTATTGCTTCGCGACCGTTTTGAGCTTGTAGCACTTTGTACCCAGCTTTTTGCAGCGTCAGCGCTAAAGTTTGCCGCACGCTAATTGAATCATCGACGACCAAAACAACTTTAGCAGGAGGAAGTTGCTTTAATTGCAGATTTGAGATTTCAGATTGCAGATTTAAAAGGTAATTTTTAGTTTCAATTTGATATTTTAAATCTGAAACCTGCAATTTCCCGTTGATTTGGTTCAGCCAATGATTCACCAAAGCTGTACTATCAATTACCAGAGTGAGGCGACCATCGGCTAAAGTGCTGCCACCATAGACATAACTCTTAGGTGCGATCGCTTTCCCCAAAGGTCGAATAACTAACTCTTGTTCCCCCAAAATTTGGTCAATTTCTAAGCCTACCAATCTTGATCCTTCCCATAACCCGGTTTCAGAAGGTTGGCGCAACAATAACATCGGATTTTTCGGCTGTCCGTTATTATAGTTAGGTTGTTCTTTGCTAGTAATTCCTAACAACTCGGTCATAGTATACGCGGGAACGATACTTTGAATACCGCCTTGGTTCAAGTGCAAAACTCTTTGACCGTTATTGTGTTGAATTTGGTCAGATTTGGGAATTAAAATTTGCTCGATGGCATCTGATAGCAAAGCATAAACAGCACCACCCGCCTCGCAAATCATCAACTTAGCCATTGTCAGACTAAGAGGAAACTGCAATAAAAATGTAGTTCCTTTTTGAGGTTGCGATCGAACAATAACCGTTCCGGAAAGTGCTTGCATCTGGGTGCGGACAACATCTAGCCCAACACCGCGCCCGGAAAGATCGCTTAATTTAGAAGCAGTAGAAAATCCGGGCTGGAATATTAAATCTAATATCTCAGTTTCAGATAAATTGCTCGCTTGTTCCTCAGACATCCAATGGAGTTCAACCGCACGCTGACGGACGCGGTTTAAGTCTATTCCCCCACCATCATCCCTGACTTCAATAATTGTTTGATTCCCCTGATGATAGGCGCGAATTTCAATTTGACCTGTTAATTCTTTCCCCCGCTGATCGCGAATTTCAGCAGGTTCAATACCGTGATCGAAAGCGTTGCGGACTAAATGTAATAGGGGGTCATACAACTTTTCTGTTAGCGAGCGATCAACTAAAACATCTGTCCCCAAAAGCGTCAAATCCACTGGCTTTTTATGGGAAATTGAGAGTTGTTGCAACAGTCGGGAAAAGCGATGAAAAATGTCTCCCAAGGGAGACATTCTTGCCTCCTGCATATCCTCTTGCACGGTATTTAAGAGGCGGCGCTGTTTTTCTAAAATTTGCGAAGATTGCGTTGTTAATAATTCGATCGAGTCGGTAGCTTCTTCGAGTTGCACCATTTCTTCCAAAACTGACTGCAACAACAGGTGAAGTTCGCTGTAGCGATCTAACTCTAAAGAATCAAAGTTATTGGTAATTGGTGATGGGTAATTGGTAATTGGTAATTGGTAATTGGGGAAATTTTCTTTGGTCTTGTTTGTTTGGATACTGAGTAGGCGATCCGACCAATCGCGCAATTGACCGATCGTTTGTTGATGTCGCTTGTGACGCCATCTTAGTTGCGCGATCGCTGCTTGCAATTGTTCGTTAATATTAGTTTGTCGGTTGTGGTTAATTAACAGTTCTCCCCCGATATAACTGAGGCGTTCTAGCAACTCTAAATCAACCCGCACAATCGAGCGGGGAGTTTTAACCTTTGGTGGGGAATTAGGAACTGGAGATGGGTGTAATTTTAAACTTGAAATAGCGTTAGACAACCCTGTGCTAATTAATGGCGCATTCGAGTTATAATCTTTATTTTCATTTGGCAATTCCGGAGCAAATTCTGTTTTTGAATTAAGCCGTTCATCCTTCTCTATAAAGTTGCCAAAAACCTCATTTAAACTCGGTGAAAAAGTAGATTTTGATAAATCTAAATTTTCTGTATTTTCTGGCTCAACGGCTGCCTTTGATTCATCCGCGCAGTTAGATAATTCCTCATTATCAATTTCCCATTTTGTGCTATCGATTAAAATTTCTTCAATTTCTATTTCTGCTGACTCATCGTTTGGCTCTAAAGTTGACTCTGGAAAATCTTCTGTTTCTATTTCAATTACAACTTCCGATTCATCTAAAAAACCTGAAAATTCCGAATTTAAAATTTCATATTCTTTATCGTTTTGGGTGAAATCATCTTCAATCTCCCAAGGTTCATCGTCAATTACAACGGATTCATTAGCTTGAAATATGTTATTTTCAGCAAGCTCGCAACCATCTTGATGATTTTCTGTTTCTATAATTTCCAATTCAACTAAATCCAAAGAGGAAGTTTCTAATGGATGGAAACACTCAGAAGTATCTGGAATTTGAAATTCTTCTAAGGTTGTAGCTAACTGTTGTAATTCTAAAGAAGGTTCCCCACCACGGGAGCGATCGCCTGATATCACCGCATCCCACCCTGCTTGAAAGTCCTTGAGCGCGACTTCTAGCACCCGATGTGCGTCGAGGGGATGAGCGTCTAAGGCGGCGAGGGTGCGTGATGCGATCGCGCCAAACCCCGGTAAATTTAAAGACTCTGCCAAGCCTACAAATATTTCCGCCTGTTCGCGCAACGTCGATGCTACTTGTGTCGGATCGGAATTAGTTAATAAAACCTCTGCTAAGCTTTCAAGGCGTTGCTTTACACCCACCTCAAAAATCGATTGGGTAATATCAAACCCCAATTCAACAGAAGTTGGAATAGGAGTTTCGCTATCGAAATAGTCGCCCAATTTCTCTTGCAATTGAGCGAAAACAGAAACGGCGCGCTCGGTTACTTCGTCATTATTAACATAACCGCCCGTAATTTCTGCGATTAAAGGTAAGCGCAGACATTCATAACCTTGCAGCAGCAGCGCTTCTAACTCTGCATCAATAACTACATCCGGGTTATACAGAGCTTTAAATACATCTTCCAAGTGGTGAGCAATTGTTTTAATTGTCTCTAACCCCACATTAGCAGCAGCACCTTTAAGCGTATGAGTTGTCCGCATCAGGTTATGCACTTTAACAATACTGCGCTCTTCGGCCAGACTAAACAAATCTTGTTCAAGTGCTTGTAATAATTCGGGTGCTTCTTGAGCGAAGTATTGGTAAGCTTGTTGGCGAATGTCGGTATCGTGGCTCATTGGTAATTGGTAATGGGTAATTGGTAATGGGTAATTGGTAATGGCTAATTGCCTATATATTTTAGGTAGGAGTTTAGTTTGGGTGATAGTTCATCTAGGATTGGTTTCAACTTTTCTTGCTGGTCATTTGTTAATATTTTACGGACATAGGCCATTCTAAGCCAACTTATTGTTTCGTATAAAGAGCCTCTGGCAATTTTCACAAAACGTCGATTATCCTGAAAATTGTGCCGACCTCTTCCTTCTGCAATATTAGTGCATACACTATCGGCTGAACGAACAATTTGCTTCCCCATTGTGTCTTTAGTAAATTCGTCCCATTGCTTAACTATATACCAAACCTCATTTGCCAACTTTTCTGCCAATTTATAAACATCTAACTCTTCAAAATCAGGTCGTCCCATGCATTTACTCAATTGGTAATGGGTAATGGGTAATTGGTAATGGTGGATTTGGGATTTAATTGATTGCTAAAATTGGCATTTTAATTGCAAATTTAGCAGCAGCTATTACCAATTACCAATTACCAATTAGCTAACTTTAAACCTCCCCACGCTAGCCTGCAATTCTTCTGCCATAGTCAGTAACTCTTTGAAAGAGTTAGAAATTTGCAGGGAATGCTCCGAGGTTTGGGATGCGATCGCAGCGACTTTGGTCATCGTTTCTGTCACCGATTTCGATTGCTCGGTTTCCAGTTGAGTGGCTTGGGTAATTCCCTCGACTAACTGTTGAATTTGTGCCGTCGCCGTCACAATTTCATTCAAGCTTTGGCGGGTTTCATTCACCAAATTCGTCCCGATAACTACCTGTTGAATGCCAGTTTCCATTTCGGCAACAACTTCACCCGTTTCTGATTGAATTTCCTGCACGAGTTGTTCAATTTCTGTCGTTGCTGCTGCCGATTGACGCGCTAAACTCCGCACTTCATCGGCAACGACTGCAAAGCCTTTACCGTATTCTCCCGCTCTCGTGGCTTCAATCGCAGCATTGAGCGCCAGCAAGTTAGTTTGAGTCGCTAAATTGCCAATCAAATTAACAGCTTTGGATATTTTTTGAGATGATTCGCTCAAGCGTTTAATTTTCTTACCAGTCTTCGCAACTGTTTCTCGAATCGAGATAATTTCGTCTACGGTGCGGTTCATTGCGGTATCGCCTTGGCGCACAATTTGGTTAGCTTGTTGCACGGCAACTTCTACCAATGTGGCGTTTTTAGCAACGGCTTGAATTGAATTTGCCATTACTTCAACTTGGCTCAAAGCGGAAGTGAGTTCGCGGAACTGATTTTGTGCCTGTTCGGATAGTTCTTCAATTGAAATACTGCTAGCGCCAGAAGTTTGAGCGACTTTTCCAGTAGCGTCCTGCACTTGTACGAGGATTTTGCGTAAGCTTTGAATCGTATTATTGTAAGCGTCTGCAATGGTTCCTACTTCATCACTTGAAATCGGCAGGCGCACTGTTAAATCGCCTTTTAAAGTCGGCTGAATGCTTTGCAGCAATTGAATCGCTCGCTGTTGTAGTTGCTCTTTGGCTTCTTTTTCTCGTTTCGCGGCAATTGCCAATTGTTCTGATTGTTGCTGCAATTGTTCTAGATAGTTAGCTTGACGCAATGCGAGTCCTAGTTGAATGCCAATTTGAGCCAACCAACCAATCTCGGTATCTTCCCATTGTCTCGTGTTGGAGTGTTGATAGCCAGCGAGCAGTCCCCAAAGCGTTTCTCCAACAAAAATCGGTACGATCGCATAAGCTCGGATCTGGAATTGCTCTAAAATGTCTATGTGGCAGGGAGACAGACCGGCTTCGAGAACGTCGTTAGCTTTGTAGATGTCTGCGATCGCTATATTTTGATTGTTGCGATACCGACCTCCTCCGGTTTCTTGCAAGTGCGTATCTTCCCAAACGGTTTTGATCCCTGCCCCTACCCATTGCGTCCAACCACTTGTCACAGATTCTGCTACAAATACACCACTCCAATCAGGTTGGAACTGGTAAACTGCTACTCGTTCTACATTCAGCAACAGTCGCATTTCTTGGGTCGCAGATCTGAAAATTGTATTGACATCCTGGGACTGGCGAATTTTTTCGATCACTTTGGTTAAGGCTTTTTCCTTTTCTGCTAGCAGTGCCAGTTTTTCCGATTTCGCCCGCAATTGTTTAAAGGTTCTATCTTGCAGCAAAGCCATCCCTAATTGAATGCCAACTTGAGTCAGCAAATTCACCTCAGATTCTTCCCAATGACGGGCACCGGAATTTTGATAAGTTGCCAGCAAGCCCCAAAGTTTTTCTCCCATAAAAATCGGGACGATCATGTAGGCTTTGATTTCAAATTGCTCCAAAGCTTCGATGTAGCAATCAGAAAAACCACCCTTGTAGACATCATCTATTACGAAACTCAGGCGCGCCTGAAAACCACCGCCTTTTGTTTTCTGCAAGTGAGTATCTGCAAGCCGGGGTTTGACAACATCTCCCAATCGCAACATGCCGCATTCAACAATACCCGATACTAAATCGTCGTCTTTTGATTGTTGCGACAGAATCGGCGTCCAGCCAGCAGCGACAGACTCGACAACAAAGTTACCGCTCCAGTCGGGATTGAAGCGATAAACAACTGCGCGGTCTGCTTTCAACAAGCGTCGGACTTGTTGCGTGGCAGATTGGAAAATTGTTTTGATTTCTAACGACTGCTGAATTTGCTCGGCAATCGATTGTCCGATTTTACCGATAACCTGAATATAGTTTTTCTCCCGGTTTGCTATAGCTGCTAACTGCTCGGATTTTTCTTGCAGTTGTTCCACATAATTTGCTTGCCCCAAAGCAATGCCAAATTGAGCGGCGATTCGCTTGACAAAATCGATTTCATAACTCAACCACTGACGCGGCCCGCTGCATTGGTGAATGCAAAGCAAACCCCACAATTCGCTACCTTTTAACAAAGGCACAATTAAGTTGGCTCGGATTTCAAACTCGAGGAGTTGCTCGACATGGCAATCTGTCAATCCACCATTTTGGGTATCGGGAACTGCTTGAATTCTTCCTTGCCGATACAGGGGAGCATAATCTTGACCAAAGCAGTGGTCGTAATATTTATTTCCCAATGCGGCAGTGTAGCCAGCCAACACATCTTCGGCAATAAATACCCCTTCGTTATAACCAGATTCGGGATTTAATCGAAATACCGCTACGCGGTCGGCATTAAGCAGTTGTCGAACTTCCCGACATGTGGCATGGAATAAATTATCTAAATTTTGGGTTTGCCGGATGCGACCGATGACTTTACTCAGGGTTTGTTCTTGTTCTATCTGACGCTGCAATTGCAAGCGGAATTCGGATTGTTGCAGGTGAAAGTTTAGTTCTGTGGCAATGTGATAAACCAAGTTAATTTCTGTGTCTTGCCAGCGACGAGTCGCGCTGCATTGCTGCACTATTAACAAACCCCAAATTTTATCTTCAACCATCAGTCGGACGCTGAGGCTGGCTTTTAATAGCAACTGCTGCCATAGCTGCATTTGCTCGTAGGTGAGTGCAATGCTAGCGGTATCTTCAATTGCCACAATTTGCCGCGTTTGATACTCGGTTGATTCATTCGCGCCAAAGCATCTACATTCAAGGGTTTGTCCTAAAGATGGAGGCAATCCCAATTCTCTTGCTTCTGCAACAACAACACCCAAGTTATCGCTATTGAACCGATAGATAATGACGCGGTCTGCTTGTAAATTTTGGCGGAGTTCGGTGACGGTGGTTTTGAGTTTTGTATCGATGTCCTCGCCTTGGCGAATAATGGATGCGATCGCTAGTAATTTCTCCTGTTCCGCCTTGAATTTTGCCTGAATCGAAGTCTCCCAAACTGGGTTAAATTTTTGCTCTACCGCTGTTACTAATTGTTCTAACCGCAAAACTTTATGAGCAATTTCTGGAGTTTCCCATAGTACGGATTGCTCTAGGTCATTTTTGAGACTGCTTAATCCAGTAGCGATCGCTCTAATCGGAGAGTTGCCGTTGGTCAAATTTGTCTCAACTTTATGACCGTTTTTCGTTACATCAGTAGGGTAATAAGGTGTTGTAGTCATTGGTAATTGGTAATTGGTAATTGGTAATTGGTAATTGGTAATTGGTAATTGGTAATTTTTTCTGCCGATTACCCATTACCCATTACCCATTCCCCATTCTGTTAAGTTGCCACAGGGGAGCATTGGCGATCGCTTCGCCATTTAGTACCATCAGAACTTCTTGATTTGCTCCGATTAAGTAACCCTGTAAATACGGCATTAATTCGGGAGCAAATAATCCGATTGAAGGCAGGTTGATCTGGTCGAGGTGATGGCGCTCGATGTCGTTAATTTGTCTCACGACTAATCCCAGAATTTTGTCTTGAATTTGGATAGCGATCGCCATCACATTTTCTGAACTACCAAGCGGTGGAAATCCTACCAGTTGACCGATATCGACCAACCAGAGCATTTCGCCGCGCCAGTTGTAAATTCCTAACACGCAACCAGGCATTTGAGGTACGGGCAAAATTTCATTTACCGGCACCTGCATCACCTGTTTGATAACGTTCAAAGGAAGTAAGGCTATCCCTTCTGCGCCTAGCTGAAAGCGTAAAAACTTTTCTCCTTCTTCTAGAGAAGCATTGATTGCCTCAATCGTAGCAACCGGGTTTAATGTGGAATTTTTTGCGGAATCACTCATAGTTTTACAATTGGTAATTGGTAATCGGTAATTGGTAATCGGTAATTGGTAGTTCCTATTACCCATTACCCATTACCCATTACCTAATTGATGAATTGTCGAATTGTACGCACCAAATCTGTCTGATCCACGGGTTTGGGCAAGTAAGCATCAGCACCTAGCATATTTGCCCACATTTTGTCAACCTCGGTATTTTTTGTTGAGCAAATGACTACCGGAATTTGATTATTCACCGGATCGGTTTTAATTTCTCGGCACAGTTCAAACCCACTTTGATCGGGCAAAACGACATCAAGAATAATCAAACTTGGTTTTTGTAAATTCAGTTTTGCTTGAGCCTCTTCCCCGCTTTTGGCACTCACCACAGCTAAACCGGCTTGTTGCAGATAACGGGTGATAATTTCCCTCTCGGTTAAGCTGTCTTCAACTAATAATACGGTACTCATGTAAACCTCTGAATGAACTGCCAATTAAACGAACAATAGCCGAGTTTAAATTTTAAATTATAAATCGATTCAGGTTGAAGTTTGAAAGCTTAATTTGGCCAGGGCTGCATCTTGGGGTAAAGATTCCGAATTCAAGTGCTTTTGCAGAGCTGCCAAAACTTTTTGTTCTGAGATTGGTTTTGCCAAAAAGTCGGTAGCGCCGACCATCTTGGCGCGAACTCGGTCAACAATACCGTCATTGCCCGTAAGAATAATGACAGGGATATCTTTGAAGATGGAAATTCTCCGAATTTGGGCACAAATTTCGTAGCCGTTGGCAACTGGCATGACCAAATCCAAGAAAATTAAATCGGGCTTATGTTCGAGCAACAAAGGTAAGGCTTGCATCGAATCTTCAATGCTGACAAATCCATACCTAGCCCCTGTCAATATCTCCTGCATCAGTTGGCGTTCCTGTAAGCTATCTTCTACATGAGCCACTAGGGGTCTAACTGATTGGGGTTTGGTAATGGGTAATGGGGAATGGGAGGTTGCAACAGAAGAAGAAAAGGCTTCTCCTGCTACTGCGTGGCGTTCCTCTGGGTTCGATGCAGTGGCGTCGCGGGTGAGGTGGTTTTTTGGGGATGTTGTCGCGGATGTAGTTGGAACAGAAAAGTCGGGGATGTTGGTCAGTACTATGACTTTTTTGCGGATATAGGGGATGAGACTTCGCACTAATACCAGTTCATCTTGCTTGATTTTAACCGCCATATCCCGCAGACTTCGCTTTCCATCAATCAGCTTCACCAGGGTTTGGTAAACCTGCGGTGCAGCCAGCTGTTGCAGTTTTTCTGGTTCCTTAATTACCGCCCCCATGTTAGGGGATACACTCGCCAAGCCAGCATTGCGCCAGGTTTTCCAAGCTTGCTCTGCTTCAGCGAGCGCTTGTATCGGGTGGATGGGGATGAGTGAGGTATCGAGAACCGTTTGCTCGTCGGAAAAATTGCAGATGAAAGTCAGCGGTGCTTTCTCTTCCTGCTGGAGGATATCAAACAGAACTTCGGCAATCGTGCTTTTGATTACAGCTACCGCTTGTTCGTGTTGGATCTTTTGTTGCTTCACCAAGAGGGTTAAGGCTTGGTACTTCCAAGACTGAGAACCATCGACCAGGCGGGGGCGGATACTCTTGGGAGGTATTTGGGGACAGTACTGACTCAGAAGTCTATACCAGCGCCTAATGCGATGGGCGCCTCCCGCTATCCATACCAGGCGACCCAGGCAAAAATAAAGGTTCCAAGTAACTGGTAATGCTTGTACCTCGAGCTTGCCTGTAAACTGCCTTTGGCTCAGCGTTTCTAACAGGTCGCTCAGTTTGTCTTTAGCTAGATCGTTGGTCATCCTGATTACCTAAGGGCATTTAACAACAAATGTTGACTTATCTTGTTGGAGCGCGATGTTTTTTGTAGCAACTAGGTTCTGTGTTTATACTGATAAAAACCTTGGTATCGAAAGATGCACCTACCAGCCAGCCTCCTTTCCTCGGTTGCAATCATCGATTTCGATGAGCTTTTCGGCAGCTTAAAATAGCTGCTTCTCCCGATTGGGAAGCTTCGCTCACTTCGCGCCCCGCTTGCAAACAAGTTTCAACTCCTATAAGTTTCTTTTCTGTTGTATCCCGTTTGTTAATCATAAGACACCGATGAATTCAACAGAATTTAAATATAAATAACGAATTAAATTTACGTGTTAACCCTTAAACAACCTAGAAAATGTTACCTAATACACATTTCCTTTGCGCTACAGCTTGCTCTTGTTGATCCCTTACCCCTACTATTGGGGACGCGGGATAACATCTTTGAGGGATGCCATCAAGCTATTTGATGTTCGCTACTCTTGATCTGACTGCTTGATTGGTATTTCGATTTGGAACTCGGTACCTTGCTCTGGTAGGGCGATGCACCTAAGCTGACCTCTGTGTTTTTCCACGACTATTTGGTAGCTGATAGAAAGTCCCAGACCCGTACCTCTACCGATGGGTTTGGTGGTGAAGAAGGGGTCGAAGATGCGCGATCGCACTTCTTCGGGAATCCCAGGCCCGTTGTCAGAAATCCGAATTAACACTCTATCGGCGGTTCCTCGTTCTCTATCGCCAATCGCAGAGGTGCGAATCCGTATCTTCGGTAGTTGGTTATGGGTCATTGGTAATGGGCGATAGAAATTTTCTTGTTGCCGATCCATGCTCAAGAAACCTTTTCCGTTATCTTCTGCCCTTGTAGGAGCCATTGAGGGTGATGCTCCCAGACCATCTTCGATCGCATCGATTCCATTACTGAGGATATTCAAAAACACCTGATTCAACTGCGCCGGATAGCACTCGACTGGTGGCAAATCTCCGTATTCTTTGATCACCTCTATATCGGGTAAATCCGTATTTGCTTTTAACCGATGTTGCAAAATTAACAATGTGTTGTCTATGCCCTCGTGCAGGTCAACCGACTTCATTTGCGCCTCGTCGAGTCGGGAGAAGGTGCGTAACGACAGCACTAGCTGCCGGATGCGGTCTGACCCCATTTTCATCGAGGCTAGGGTTTTAGGCAAGTCGTTGCTAATGAATTCCACATCGATCGCTTCGACTTGTTCTTGAATTTGGGGGACGGGATTGGGATAGTATCTCTGGTATAGGTTCAGTAAGTTGAGCAAATCTTGGGTATATTCGCTGACATGGCTGAGGTTGCCGTAGATAAAGTTAACCGGGTTATTAATTTCGTGAGCAACTCCAGCAACTAGCTGTCCCAAGGCTGCCATTTTTTCTCGCTGGATTAGTTGGTCTTGCGATCGCTGCAATTCCCTAAATGCCTGGGTCAGTTCCTCTGCTTGCTTGCGCGTTTGTTCTAGTAATTCGGCTTGTTGAATCGCAATTCCCAGTTGCACGCCGACTTGGGCGAGCAAGTTAATTTCCTCATCTTGCCAGTAACGCGGCTGGGAATTTTGATAAGCGACTAGCAATCCCCAAAGTTTTTCACCCTGCAAAATTGGTACAAATGTTTCGTTGCGGGGATAACGCCCTGCTTGAGTTTTTGGCAAGAAAATATCTTCGATCGAAGGTTGATTTTTTACCAACGGCTTCCAACCATCGACAATAGAATCGGCGACAAACTCCCCACTCCAATCGGGATAGAAGCGATAAATCGCCACGCGCTCGACTTCTAGTAGCTGGCGCACTTCTTGGGTCGTGGCTCGGAAAATGCTATCGAGATCGAGAGACTGGCGAATTTTTTCCACCGTTGTAGCGAGCGCTCTTTGCCGTTCTGCGGCTTTCTCGAGTTCTTCGGCTTGAGTTTTAACTTGTTGCAGGTATTCGGCTTGCTGCAAGGCTATTCCCAATTGAGTGCCGATTTGGGTAACTAAATATACCTCATCCCCTTGCCAGTGGCGGGGGCCGGTATTTTGGTAAGCGCCCAACAAGCCCCACAGCTTGCGATCGTAATAGATCGCCACAATAATATAAGCCTTAGCGTGATAGCTTTCTAGAACTTCAATGTAGCAATCGGGAAACCCAGCGCTGTAGATGTCATCGCAGATGCGGAACAATTCACCTTTAGTGAAGCGTCCGCCATCGGTTTCTTTTAAGTAGGTATCTTGTTGCGAGTTATTACCTAAATATGTAAACGTACATTTACTGATGTCTTCAACGATATTGGGTTGCTCTAGCTGCTTTTGGATCAAGGAATTCCACCCTTCGGCGACGGATTCTGCCACGAATTGACCGCTCCAATCGGGATTGATGCGGTAGATGGCGACTCGATCTGTTTGCAAAAGATGCCGGACTTCTTGGACAGTATTCTGGAAGATAGTTTCTAGGTCGAGGGACTGGCGAATTTTATCGACTACTGTCGCCAATGCGCGCTGGCGTTCGGCTATTCTCGCTTGTTCTGCGGCTTTTGCCAGTTGTGCCGATTGGGCTTTGACTTGTTCTAGGTATTCGGCTTGTTCTAGGGCTACGCCCATGTGTTCGGCAATTTGACTGACAAATTCGATTTCGTAGGATTCCCAGCGACGGGGACCGCTGCATTGATGGATGCACAGCAATCCCCAGAGGTCTTTTCCTTTAATTAAGGGAGCGACTACGTTGGCGCGGACTTGGAATCTTTCTAGGATTTGGATATAACAATCGCTAAATTCGCCGCGATAAATGTCTGCGATCGCGTTAATTCTACCCTGCTGATACAAACCGGCAAACTTGTCGCTAAAGCAATGGTCGTAAACTTTGGCGGCTACAACTGAATTCCAGCTTTCTCCCACATCTTCATAGATAAATTCCCCTTCCCAGTCGAATTCCGGGTCGAAGCGAAACACGCCAACGCGGTCTGCTTTGAGCAGTTGGCGCACTTCGGTGGCGGTGGTTTTAAATATGGTTTCTAAATCCAAAGATTCGCGAATTCTCGCGATTACCCCGGCTAAAGCTTTTTGTTGCTCGGCTTGGGAGCGAGCCTGGGTGAGGGATTCGGTGTGTTGTAGCGCTACGCCCAGGTGTTGGGCAATTTGGCTGGTAAATTCGATTTCCGAGCGCTTCCAATCCCGGGGACGGCTGCATTGATGAATGCACAGCAATCCCCAAAGATCTTTGCCGTTGAGCAGGGGTGCGATGACGCTGGCGCGGACTTGGAATTTTTCTAGAATCTGGATGTAACAATCGCTAAACTGGCCTTGATAGATGTCTGCGATCGCATTCACCCGCCCCTGGTGATACAACGCAGCAAACCTTTTACTAAAACAGTGGTCGTAAACTTTGGCGGCCTTGGCACTATTCCACCCATCCGCCACGTCTTCGGAAATGAATTCTCCCTCCCAGTCGAATTCCGGATAAAACCGAAATACGCCCACTCGGTCAGCTTTGAGCAGTCGCCGCACTTCGGTAACGGTGGTTTTAAATATGGTTTCTAAATCCAGGGGTGCGCGAATTCGCGTAATTACTCGAGCCAATGCTTTTTGTTGCTTGGCTTTTCCCCTTGCTTGCACGAGTAATTCGGTGTATTGCAGCCTCACCCCCAAGTTAGCTGCAATTTGTTTCACCAATTCAATCTCGGATTCTTTCCAGCGACGGGTATTACTGCACTGATGAACGCAGAGCAACCCCCACAGTTCCTTACCTTTGACCAGGGGCACGACTAAGTTAGCCTGGACTTGGAATTCTTTGAGGATATCGATATAAGATTGGCTCAACTTGGCTCGATTGATATCTGCTACGGCTTCAACGCGACCTTGTTGATAACAGGTAAACCGTTCGCCAAAGCTTTTTTTGTGAAGTTTCACCGCCAAAATTGAATTCCAATCTGATGCTTTGTCTTCGCAAACGCATCTCCCCTCCCAGTCCAACTTGGGATAAAAGCGAAACACCGCCACCCGGTCGGCTTTGAGCAGAGTTCGTACTTCGGTAGCAGCCGTTTGGAAGATGGTGGCTAAATCCAGTGACTGCCGAGTCCGTGCCAGTACTCTAGCTAGTGCGATTTGTTGCTCTGTTTGGTTTGGCGGCTGACTGGCGTTAAAATCTGGCTTCGTTTCCATCTCTGGTGGGGTTGGTTGTATGGCGTTGCTGGTTGGAGCTGTTTCCATTTTGACTTGACTGCACCAGTGCCGAGAAGGTTTTCTAGCTGAAAATCTCTAGTGGATTTGGTGATAAAGGCTGTTTGAATCAACGCCTCCTTGTTCAAGAATGCCCATGACTCGTGCAGATACTAACAGTGTTTCTTGCCCATTCCCGAATTGGATGTACCAATTTTGTCTGGGTTTAGCGCCTGGTGGACAGTCACCCACACATATAGCATACTGTTGTTGGTTGGGGGTCTGACCCCTCATCCCAGCTTTTTTGGCTAATTTAGCATTTGATCGCCGCGAAGGCTTTGGAAGCTGGGGAAGAATTCTTCTCAGGACTTACGCAGCAATACAATATGTGGTGGTTGAGGTCGGTTACGCTACGGCTAACGCACCCTAAATTTAGATGCTTTGCGTAAGTTCTGCTTCTTTATCTTCCCCATCTCCCTTGTCTTCCCTCTCTCCCCGCTCTCGGAGCAACCTTTAGTGAGTCCATCAATTAGTTAAGCCGTGTTCGAGAGCGTAGCGTACTAACTCGGTGCGGCTGTTGGTGCCGGTTTTGCTGAACAAGCGGCTGACGTATTTTTCGACGTTGCGGACGCTGGTTTCTAGGCGGCGGGCTATTTCTTTGTTCATTAACCCTTCTGCGACTAAATTGAGAACGCTTTGTTCTCTGGGGGTGAGGTCTATTTTTATTGGTGGGTTGGTTTGCGCGATCGCTGGTCTTTGTTGCAATTGTGCCTTAATTTCTGCCAGCTGACGCGCTATTTCTTCCAGGTTTGTACCTTCCCCCGTACTATCCGTACCAGATCGACGTTCTAGCAAGTTTTCTACAATCGCTACCAACTCATCGGGGTCAAACGGCTTGGATAGATAAGCATCGCATCCCGCGTTATACCCTTGTATGCGGTCTTTTGTCATGCCTCTAGCTGTTAAAAATACTACTGGCAGCGACTTGAAACGCGGATCTTCCCGCATTTGTTTGAGAAACTGATAGCCGTCCACTTGAGGCATCATGATGTCTGTAATCACCAATTCGGGCGTATTCTTTTGCAATTTATCCCACCCTTCGTTGGCGTTACTAGCAACATCGACGGTAAAGCCGCTATCTTCCATATAAGCTTGGACGGCTTCGCGCAATCCGGGTTCGTCATCCACCACTAACAAATGTGCCGACATCCCTTATCCCCTTTTGCTTTCACTACTACTTTTCAATGTAGCGAAATTTAACGACTGTCTAATGCTTCTGCGCGGGCTGGAAGATCTATCTTCAAGGCTGGTACAACTACCTACCCGTTGGATAATCGGCTTCTAACTAGGGAATGATTTCTACTTCTGTTCCTTTTTGTACGAATTGGTACAACTCATTCACATCTTTGTTTTTTAACGAAACGCAGCCTAATGTCCAATTTGACTTCTTTTCGATCAAACTATCATCGGGTGTGCCGTGAATTCCGATTTCGCTGCCTATTGAGTCATTCCAATTGATTTTGCCTTCTTTCTTGGCTTTGAAATGTTTCCTCCAAGAAGATGTTGTCGGATAATCCAGCCAAATAAACTTTGACCAAGCTGGGTGGGGATAAAGGTCTTTTATTTTAAATGTACCTTCGGGTGTTCTTTTATCTCCTTCTTTTAATTTATCGTCTACTGGATTGGCTCCGAACACTACCGGATAGGATTTTATTGGCTTTTGATCGTAATAAAATGTCAGTTTATACTTAGATTTTTCCACCAGGATTGAGCTTTTATTTTTATCTATTTTATCGGTACCTAAAATCTCTTTTATTGGCTTGTCGTAATTTAAAAAAGACCGGGGTGCAATGGTTGTAGAATTCTCATCGGTACCACCATTCAAACACAGAACATCCCAGAGTTCGGCTAAAGGTGGAAGATAGCCGCTGCGGTAAAGTAGGAAGTACGCCGAGCCGGTAGCGATCGCAAAAACCCCCAGGCCAATTAAACTGTTTTTAACCTTGCCTGGGCGTTTTTTGACATTCATTGCCATAAATCGGTTTCTTTTACAACAATCGTCGATCTAATTTTGCACCTGTAGGGGCACGGCATTACAATATCTTTGGCTACAAATCAAAATTCTTCTTTGCCTT
>DNGJ01000237.1 GCA_003486305.1 Cyanobacteria bacterium UBA11371 | reverse complement strand
CGATTGACGATTTGATAATTTTTGTATGCGACGGTTAGACATATTCCCTTCGATTAACTTTCACAAGTTTACAGCGATCTTTGGTCGCCACGGAAGACGACAAAAGATCGCTGTATTTAATGCTTCTAAGGTGATATTATTCGAGAGAATCTCCTGCGTCAATCAGTGCTGCACTTAACTCTTGTAATGGATCGGAAATGTTTTCATCGGCGTTAGATGCATAGTCACCGATCTGTTCGCCGAGAGAAATCAAGATTTCAGCGATTTCAGACTCATCAGCTTCCTCTTTTGTAACCAGTTTTTTCAAGTCTTTAAGATGGCTGGCAATTTGCTTGAGGTCTTTATTTTTGGAGCCTTTAAGCTGCTGATACCAATCGTCAATAGCTGCCGTTGCCGTATCAACATCTACACCTGTTAAATCTTCTTCGAGAATGTCAATCAGCGAGTAGATTTTTTCGCTAACGTCATCTTCTTGATTTTCTTGATTTTCTTCATCGTCAGAAGCACCGCGATGGGAAGCTTTTCCACCTTTGCTAGCTATTTCCCGGACTTTTTCTTTATCCATTGCAGCAAAGCCGCGCTTGCCTTTGCCTTCATGTTCGTTATCTTCATCTTGTGATTCATCTTCGTCGTCAGAAGCACCGCGATGAGAAGCTTTTCCACCTTTGCTAGCTATTTCACGGACTTTTTCTTTATCCATAGAAGCAAAGCCTTGCTTGCCTTTACCTTCTTGTCCGTTGTCTTCATCTTCTAGGTCATCGTCGGTATCGGGTGCTTCGCCTTTATGGGAGGTTCTACCACCTTTGCTGGCTATTTCCCGTTGTTTTTCCTCATCCATAGAAGCAAAGCCTTGCTTGCCCTTGGTTTGTTGTTTCCTAGCCATGATATTAATTCCTTTATCTCAAGCTCTGAACTGTGACTTAAATCAGCTTACAAAGCTGCTATTTATCTTTCCCTCTTCCTATAGGATGAATGTAAATATCTTTCAATTGAGAGAGGAGGTTTTGAGGGTCATTTATTAGTTATTAGGCTTGATTAATTGCTGATTAATCAATAGGTGAGCGTAGTTAAAAGTAAAATGCTGAATTTCCTCGTTGGGTATGGCTTTTTGGGGATTGAATAAAAATCAAAAAAGCTTCTGAAACCAGAAGCTTTTTAGTTAGTTATTTAAGCCAGATATTAGACTTAAATTTCGTGACAATCTAAGATCGGTTTAGCGCTTGTTGCCAGCTTCCCTGGCGGCTGCGGCTTCTTCGGGGTGAATGCCTAAGCGCGTGAGATTGATCCGACCTTTGTTATCAATTTCCCGCACTTTGACGATCACTTCGTCACCGACGGCAACTTCATCCTCGACTTTGCCGACGCGGTAATCTGCGAGTTGGGAAATATGAATCATCCCTTCTTTACCGGGAAGAAATTCCACAAAAGCACCGATGGGAATAATTCGCGTTACTCGACCGGCGTAAACATCTCCTTCTTGGAGTTTCCGCGTCATGTTGAAGACGATAGTGCGAGCGCGCTCGGCTTTCTCAACATCGTTAGCGGAAATGGTAACGGTTCCATCATCTTCGATGTCAATTTTTGCACCCGTTTCTTCGGTGATCCCTTTAATAGTTTTACCTCCAGGGCCGATGACCAAACCGATGAATTCTGGTTCGATTTTCAGCGTCAGCAGGCGCGGGGCAAAAGGCGACATTTCCGTCCGGGGTTGGTCAATTGTCGCCAGCATTTTTTCTAGGATATGCAATCGTGCGGGACGAGCTTGCTCGATGGCTTTGGCGATGGTATCCATCGATAAGCCGTTGATTTTCATATCCATTTGCAATGCGGTGATGCCGCTATCCGTCCCGGCGACTTTGAAGTCCATATCGCCTAAGAAGTCTTCAATGCCCTGAATATCCGTTAAAATGCGGACTTCATCGCCGTCTTTAATTAAACCCATTGCGGCACCGCTGACGGGTTTGGTAATCGGGACACCAGCATCCATTAAACCGAGTGTGGAACCGCAGACGGAACCCATCGAGGTGGAACCGTTGGAAGAAAGTACTTCGGATACGACGCGGATAACGTAGGGAAATTGGTCTTTGGGGGGCAAAACGGGTACTAAGGCGCGTTCTGCTAAGGCACCGTGACCGATTTCGCGGCGTCCGGGTGCGCGCATGGGTTTGGTTTCTCCGACGGAGAAGGGGGGGAAATTATAGTGGTGCAGATACCGTTTTTGGTCTTCTGGGTGCAAGTCGTCGGCGAGTTCTTGGGCGTCGCCGGGGGTGCCCAGGGTGACGACGGACATAACTTGGGTGAGTCCGCGGTTAAATAAACCGCTGCCGTGGACTCGTTGCGGTAAGACGCCAACGCGACAGGAGACGGGACGGACTTCGTCGAGTTTGCGTCCGTCTACTCGCACTCCGTCTTCGACGATCTGACGGCGCATGAAGTATTTGGTGATATCTTTGAACGTGTTGCCGACGGCTTTGCTGTCTGCCCCTGCGGCAACGCGCACGGGATCTTCTTCTGGTAGTTCGGCGATCGCACTCTCGATTGATGCTTTCACTTCATCTAATGCCGCATCCCGTTGAGTTTTATCGAACTCAAACTGGGAGAGGATTTTTTTGATCGGTTCGTTGCCGCGATCGCGGATAAAATTCTCTAAGGTTGGGTCTACTTCCGGTGGCGCTGCTTGCACCAAATCTATCCCCAGTTCTTTGAGCAATTCTTCCTGCGCCGCAATTAAGTCGCGCACCGCTTCATACCCAAAGTCAATCGCTTCGATAATATCCGCTTCCGGCAATTGGTTTGCCCCGGCTTCCACCATCACCACGCCTTCAGGGGAACCTGCGACTACTAAATCTAGGTCGCCTTCTTCGATTTCCTTATAGGTGGGATTGATAATGAAATCATCTCCTACTAACCCCACCCGCACGGCTGCCATCGGCCCGTTAAATGGTATCTTTGCTAATAACGTGGCAATCGAAGCCCCGGTAACCGCTAGCACATCGGGGGGCACTTGCTCGTCCATCGATAAGGTTGTGGCTACGATTTGAATATCGTCGCGTAACCAGCTGGGAAATAAGGGGCGCAAAGGACGGTCAATCAAACGACTGGTGAGAATGACTTTTTCTGGCGGACGCCCTTCCCGCCGCAAGAAACCGCCTGGAATGCGACCAGCGGCGTAAAGTCTTTCTTCGTAATCTACCAATAACGGTAAAAAATCGATGCCCTCTCTGGCACCGGAACGGGTTGCCGTCACCAAAACGGCTGTATCCCCCGACTGAATTAAGACGGAACCTCCTGCTTGTGGTGCGAGTAAGCCAACCTTCAGTCGAATATCCCTTCCGTCAAAGGATATTGATTTGTCAATCTCAACCATTCGTTCTTGCTCTATCACAATTCTTTATCTGTCGCAATCGTAGCACTGTTACCAAAAATTTGGGTTGTTAGCCCCGTCCTTCGAGGACGGCTGTTTAACAAATCTTGTTTTTATCCAGTATCTTTTGTGATAAAAAGAAAGAATGCTAGTAAGAGAAGCCAAACTACTGAACGGAACTAAGGAGCAATACCTCGCTCTTGATGATGCCATTCGTACAGCTCAATTCATCAGAAATAAAGCAATCCGGTACTGGATGGATAATCAGGCTGTAGGTAAAGCCGATTTATATGCGCTTTGCAAAGACCTCGCAAAAGAGTTTCCTTTTGCCAAGAAATTAAACTCAGCGGCTCGTCAAGCTAGTGCAGAAAGAGCATGGGCTTCTATCTCTAGTTTCTACAGTCGTTGCAAAAAGAAGGAGAAGAAAAAGGGGTATCCTAAATTCAAAAAACACTGTCGCTCTGTAGAATACAAGCTGTCTGGTTGGAAGTTGTCACCAGACTGTATGACCATTGCTTTTACCGATGGTTTTAATTCTGGTACTTTTTCTGTATACTGCAACAAAGAAACTAGGGAAGACCTATTACGATTGAAGATAAACCGCGTTCGCGTGGTGCGTAGATCCGATGGCTACTATGCACAATTCTGTTTTGACGCTGACCGTAAAGAGCAGGGAGAATATACGGGCAATGTATTAGGATTAGACTTGGGATTAAAGTATTTCTACAAGGATCAGAACGATCGTGCTGTCATATATCCTCAATATCTTCGCCAATCAGAAAAACGCCTGAAAAAACAGCAACGACGGCTGGGCAAGAAATTTGTCAAGGGAGCAAAACCCCAATCAAATAACTACCACAAAGCCAGAATTAGACTTGGTAAAATTCACCTAAAAATTCAGAGACAGCGTAAAGACTGGGCAATCAAGATTGCGCGGTGCGTAGTGGCATCTAACGATGTAATTGTCTACGAAGATTTAAAGGTGTCAAATCTGGTCAAGAATCATCATTTGGCTAAGTCAATTTCTGATGCGAGTTGGTACCAATTCACTCAATGGTTAGACTACTACGGAAAAATCTGGGATAAGGCTGTAGTTGCGGTATCGCCTCACTATACCTCTCAAGATTGTTCTAATTGTGGTCAGAGAGTGAAAAAATCATTAAGCACCAGAACTCACTCATGTCCTCACTGCAAGATAGAAATTTGTCGCGATACAAATGCCGCGTTAAATATCTTGAAAAAGGGGATGGGAATTCTAGGGATATCTTGGCAAAACAGTACCTTTGGGCAAAAGGAATCTGCCTCCTGGGAGGGAAAGCGTGGGGAGAAGACTGCCTCTACTATTGATGGGCAACCAGAAATAGCCACGTAGACTTCTGTGAACCACGAACCAGAATCCCCGTCGTTCACGCGGGGGAGTATGTCAACTTCAAGAATAACTGCGTTCAATAAATCTCTGACCGCTTCTTTTTCTGGCTCGCGCATCCAATCTATTTCTATTTTAGCTGAATTTGTTAGAATTTTTTGGATCGGGAGTTGGATTATCATCACAATTGTGAGCTAAACTTTGAGATTTTGAGGGTGAACAATGGAATAAATACCTAAGCAGAGGATAATTAAGGCAGAGATTGATTGATTAATTAACAGCTAATTTTAATAAATCTGGCATGGCAATTTTACACGGGAACTGGATACCTCAACATCAGGGTGGCTATTTATTTATTTGGGGAGAAACTTGGCGTCCTCAAACATCTTTGGTGGAAGCGGGGACAATAGAAGGGATACTATCTCATCCCTTGGCGATGGGGCAGGGGGAATTAGTTTCTTTTTTGCGATCGCACAAACTAGACTTGGATACATCCGCGCCTGCGAGTAAGGGAAAGGGCAAGGGCGACACGAGGTGGACTCGTCATGCGATCGCATCTCCCACTGGGATCGTCGCAGACAAACCCACCTACCCGATTTATTCCCCCAAGGTATCGGAGGAAATCAACGATCTATATCTCTATCCCTGGGAAGTTGAAGGGTTATGTTTAAATGCTACCGATGCGATCAAATTTTTACAAGCATTACCTCTAAGCTCATTTAAAGCATCAGATGCTTACGTAGGGGGAGAAATGCGATTTTGGGCGCAGGTTTGTCGCTGGAGTTTAGATTTACTAGCGCGGGGTAAATTTTTACCGGGAGTGTACCGCGATGAAATAGGAGCGATCGCTTGTTGGCAACCCTTATTAGATAGTGCCGTAGATCGGGAACGGTTGGAAAAGTTTGCCCAACAAATGCCAGCTGCTTGTCGCACTTATCAAGATGGGTCAGAATTGTACGACTGTCCATTTTTGGACTTACCAGCAGCACCAGACAAATTATTACTGGCATTCTTAAGCAGTACGATCGATGCTCAGGTGCGTGCTTGGGGAAATTCTACCCCGCCAACAACAGCAACGCCAGTGCGCGAGTGGTTACAAGCACTTTCTAAAGTATCCGATAACTTAGTCCAAGCAACGGGTGAAGCAGTTGGACGACTGGAAACCGCACTGCAAAATTGGACAGCCGCCGTACAAGATTATATCGTCGTCTCGCCATCGCAAGGATTGGGACAGAATCTATATCGCACCTGCTTCGCAATCTATCCACCTGCATCGGGGGAAACTAACTGGAGGTTGGAATATTTCTTACAAGCAGCAGACGATACAGAATTTTTGATTAGCGCTTCCAGAATATGGAACCATACTACTGCTGAGTTAGTCCACCAAGGTCGGAAAATTAGCCATCCCCAGGAAACTTTTTTGAAAGGATTGGGTTTAGCAGCAAGGTTATTTGCACCGATTGAACCCAGCTTAAGGGAAAGACGTCCGCAATCTTGTCTTTTAACACCGTTGCAGGCGTATGAGTTTATTAAAGCTGCTGCTTGGCGACTAAAAGATAGCGGATTGGGTGTCATTTTACCGCCTTCATTGGCGAGTCAAGAAGGATGGGCGAATCGCTTAGGTTTGAAAATTCAAGCTCAAACGCCTTCTACCAAGAAAAATGAACGGTTAGGTTTGCAAAGCTTGTTGAATTTTAAATGGGAATTATCTATTGGCGGACAAACTTTATCAAAAGCCGAATTTGACCGACTGGTAGCACAGAACACACCCTTGGTAGAGATTAACGGCGAGTGGGTGGAATTGCGCGCCCAAGATGTGCGCGCCGCACAAGCATTCTTCGCCTCGCGCAAAGAGCAAATGGAATTGTCTTTAGAAGATGCTTTGCGCTTAAGTACGGGCGATACACAAACGATCGAAAAATTGCCCGTAGTGAGTTTTGAAGCATCAGGAACGCTTGAGGAATTGCTATCTAATTTAACCAATAATCGCTCTATTGAACCAATTATACCTGCAAGTTTTAAGGGAACATTACGACCGTATCAAGAACGAGGAGTTGGTTGGTTATCTTTCCTAGAACAATGGGGTTTAGGCGCTTGTTTGGCGGACGACATGGGCCTGGGAAAATCGGTCGAGTTCATTGCTTTTATGTTAAATCTTCAAGAACAAGAAGCATTAGAAGCACCTGTGTTGCTAATTGCTCCCACTTCAGTATTAGGCAATTGGGAGCGCGAAGTAAAGAAATTTGGCCCGACGATTAAAACTTTAGTGCATCACGGAGATAAACGCGCCAAAGGGAAAGCATTAGCTAAGGCAGTTAAGGATAAAAATTTAGTCATTACTAGCTATCCACTCGTGTTTCGGGATGCGAAAGACCTCCAGAGTATTACTTGGCAGGGAGTCGTGCTGGATGAAGCCCAAAATATTAAGAATCCAGACGCGAAACAGTCGAAAGCGGTAAGGGAATTGCCGACACAATTTCGCATTGCACTGACAGGAACTCCGGTAGAAAACCGTTTATCCGAACTTTGGTCAATTATGGATTTTCTCAATCCAGGATATTTGGGACAGCGACAATTCTTCCAGCGACGGTTTGGAATTCCGATTGAGAAATATGGGGATGGAGAGTCGTTGAAGACATTGCGATCGCTCGTACAACCCTTCATCCTCCGCCGCCTCAAAACCGATAAGGAAATTATCCAAGATTTACCAGAAAAACAGGAGATGACTGTCTTCTGTCCCCTCGCAGTAGAACAAGCGAGTCTTTATCAAAAAATCGTCGAAGAATCTTTGGCTGAAATCGAATCTGCCGAGGGAATTAAGCGCAAGGGAATGATTTTAGCCTTGATAACTAAACTCAAACAAATCTGCAACCATCCGGTTTTATTTAAGGAAAAAAGCGAGACGGAAAAAACCGGAATCGGTTCGCAACAATCGGGAAAACTGCAACGATTGGATGAGATGTTAGAAGAAATGATAGCAGAAGGCGATCGCGCGTTAATTTTCACCCAATTCGCCGAGTGGGGTAAACTGCTAAAACCCCATTTGGAAAAGCAACTAGAACAAGAGGTATTATTCTTATATGGCAGCACCGCCAAAAAACAACGAGAAGAAATGATCGACCGCTTCCAAAACGACCCCGAAGCGCCAAAAATATTTATTTTATCCCTCAAAGCGGGTGGGGTTGGTCTTAACTTAACCCGCGCTACGCACGTTTTCCACTTTGACAGATGGTGGAATCCAGCAGTAGAAAATCAAGCAACAGACAGGGTATTTCGGATTGGTCAAACCCGCAATGTTCAAGTGCATAAATTTGTCTGCACTGGCACTTTAGAAGAAAAAATTCACGATTTAATCGAAAGTAAAAAAGCCCTAGCAGAACAAGTAGTAGGTGCAGGAGAAAATTGGCTAACCGAACTAGACACAGACCAATTGCGTAACTTGTTACTATTAGACCGCAGTTCAGTAATAGATGAAGAAGCTAATGGCTAATGGCTAATAGTAAAATAGCAATTAGCAATTAGCAATTAGCAATCACCAATTACCAATTACCAATTACCAATGAACGAAACACAAAGAGAATGGTGGGTGCAAGGGTGGCTGGATTTACTCAACAGCTACCGCTTCAAGAAACGATTAGAAAGAGCGCGGGATTATGCGCGTCAGGGTAACGTACTTAGCTTTGAATTTCAAGGGGCAAAAGTAGTTGCTGAAGTTAGGGGGAGAGAACAACCTAAATATGATGTTTCTTTGTGGCTAGATCCTTTTAGCGATGAGCAATGGGATTATGTCATCGAAACATTATCTCAGCAGGCGATATTTTCAGC
>DNGJ01000264.1 GCA_003486305.1 Cyanobacteria bacterium UBA11371 | reverse complement strand
AAACTTGTTTTTGACCGCTGTTTTGAGGCGGGTGTAGACATCGCCATCTGTACCGATAACGCCGGGTTACATAACGTGCGCCTGCCGTTCGAGTACGAAAATTTACTAACCCAGGATGTAATTGATTTTCGCCAATTACAAGCCTGTCAGGAAGCTTCTTTCCGCCATGCCTTCGCTTGGCCTTACCAACAACCCCCCGCCTCCCTGTTAAGCGGATTGTATCAGGAAGCACCAACTAAAACTGGTGATGGCTACCCCGGTAAACGGGAATTCGTCAGGCAAAGTTAGAGATTAGCAGCGGTAATAGGTAATAGGTAATTGAATTATTGCGCGGTTAGTACGCGAAATAAATTATGGGTAATTTTCACTCTTTAGGGACGGGTTTTACCAACCAATCTGTGCAACCACGAGATATGCATGTTAAAGCGTGCCCCTACAGCCAATCACCAATTACCAATTACCAATTACCAATTACCAATTACCAATTAAGCACCTTGCCTAATGGCAGCTTCTACCCGATTGAATTCCAGCTTTAATCGCTGTTTCAATTTTTCAGGAATCGGACGATTTGGATAGGAACTGTAATGAGCGGCTAAACCATTCAATGCTGTTTGCATTGTAGTAAAAGAGCGGAGAGTTTTCAGCGAGCTATCCCGCCGGTAGCGAGCAAAAAAATCATTGATTTTTTGCCGTGCTTCTGCTTGCACCGCCGCTTTATCTGGTGCATCGTTTGGCAAATCAATAGCATTTTTCAGGGTATTGACCACAGCCAAAGTGTCTTGGCTATAGTTACCAGTTAAACCCGATGGATTGTTAGAGCAACCCACTAACCCAATCGCGACAACCAAAACCAGGGCAAGCAGACGGGACAAATAGCGCTTCATAAGCCTTAATAAAACACGAATTAAGCTCAATCCTATCCTGTATTGGTGTCGCGGGGATCGCTATTTTGACACTCCCCTGCCTGAAGGCGAGGGGATTCTTTAGAGGAGATAACTACCCATGGTGATAGCCATCGCTCGAAACAACCACATTGCCAAACCGTTCCGTAGAACGCTTTCAGCAGCAGTCCACGCTCGCGGTGCCAATTGCCCCTACTCTCTCCGCTGTTACCAGCATTGAGTCTACTTTTAGGCTTTTTGCTTCACTCGTTTCAAAGTCATTGCTTGTAGGGGCTAAGCCTAGAGTGCAACGCACCGAACTTATCTTTTCGACAAGTCGCCTTTTAACTAGAGTGTCCCACTACCGGGTGTCTCACCCACCGAAGACAAGTCTTTGTGGCTAATGCAATTGTACCAATAAAGCCGTCCTACAAGGACGGGGTAAGAGACCCAATTTTGTGATGATTCAAAGGGCGGGCGGGACGCCCACCCCACAAGACAAGAATTTTTCTAGTTTTGTGGGGTAGGCATCCTGCGTGCCTCTGGTAATTTTGGCACAGGTCTATTCTTCAACCGAATCTGCCGCTGACATACTCGCGGGTAGATTCTTCTTTAGGGTTTTGGAAAATTACCTCAGTACGGTCGTATTCGACCAGATATCCGATGCGACCACCTTTATCAGTGGGTTCCACATTGAAAAACGCCGTCATGTCGGACACGCGGGAAGCTTGTTGCATGTTGTGGGTGACGATGACGATGGTGTATTGTTCTTTGAGTTCGTGGAGCAAGTCTTCTACCCGCAACGTCGAGATCGGGTCGAGCGCCGAGCAAGGTTCGTCCATTAAGATTACATCGGGTTGAACTGCGATCGCTCGCGCAATGCACAACCTTTGTTGTTGTCCCCCCGATAACGATAACCCGCTTTGCTTGAGTTTATCTTTCACTTCATCCCACAAAGCGGCACCTTTGAGCGATCGCTCTACCAATTCATCCATATCTCCCTTGTAGCCATTGATACGCGCTCCAAAGGCGATGTTGTCATAAATTGATTTGGGGAACGGGTTCGGCTTCTGAAACACCATGCCAATGCGACGCCGCACTTCTACCGGATCGACCTCCGGTGCGTACAGGTCTTCTCTCTGGTAATAAATTTTACCTTCTGCCCGAAAAGTCTCAATTAAATCGTTCAGACGGTTAAAGCAGCGCAGCAAGGTACTTTTACCGCATCCAGAAGGGCCAATAAAAGCGGTGATGCGATTTTTCGGGATATTCATTGTAATATCCCGCACGGCTAAGAAAGTGCCGTAATAGACGTTGACATGTTCTGTCCGTAAAACGGTTTCGGTTTGATTGATTGTTTCAGGATGGGGACGCATAAAAGTTTAGTGAGTTGGTAATTGGTAATTGGTAATTGCTAATTGCTAATTGCTAATTGTAAAAGGGAATCTAGATTATGGTCTTTTCTTTAATATCCCATTAGCCATTAGCGATTAGCCATTAGCCATTTCATCGATAAACTTTCCGACGAGTTGCCAAGCGGGCGATAATACTGGTAATTAGTACCATAAATACGAGAATCAGCGAAGCCGCCCAAGCTAATTCTTGCTGATTTTTGAAAGGAACAATGGCGAAGTTGAAAACTAACACCGCCAGCGAAGGGGTGGGAGCCATGATATTGTTAGGCCAAAATTGGGAAAATAGAGCTGTAAAGATTAAAGGTGCAGTTTCGCCGGAGGCGCGCGCGATCGCTAGCGTTACTCCAGTTATAATTGCCGGTAATGCTGCTGGCAACACCACACCCAAAACGGTTTGATAGTTCGTTGCACCTAGTCCAAAAGCCGCTTGGCGCAAATCTTTTGATACCAGTTGCAATGCTTCGTCAGTCGTTCGCACAATAATCGGCAACATTAGAACTGACAAAGCTACCCCGCCAGCTACCGCTGAAAACGTACCCGTTGTCACAACCACAATCCCATAGGCAAATACCCCCGCAATAATAGAGGGAATCCCGCTGAGAATATTGGTAGCAAAGCGAATCCAACGAGCCAGCTTACCCGAACTAAATTCTGTCAAATAAATCGCTGCCAATACCCCAATTGGCACGCTAATTAACGCACCTAGTCCGACTGTAATTAACGTGCCGATAATTGCATTACCAAAGCCTCCTCCCGGTACTAAAGGCGGCGGCGGTAGTTCTGTGAACGCGCTTAAATTCAGACGCTTGAATCCTTGGATGCTGACGTAACTCAGCACCGCTAACAAAGGGATGAGCGCCAAAGCACCGCAAAGAAATGCCACCCATGTCATCGCCGTATTAAACAGCGTCCGGGGAGAAAAGTTCGAGCGCTTCAGACTTCCCGAAGCAAATCCAGAATTATTTTGAGTCTGGAAATCATAGGTCATAACTTAACACTCAATATCGCAATTGGTAAATTTAATTCCCGATTTTATATTTCAGATTTCAGATTAAAATTAAATCTTAAATCTTAAATATAAAATCTCAAATCTCAAATTAATCCTATAGTCGCTTCACTCGCAGAACAATTAGCTCAGCCAAAATATTGACTAAAAGCGTTAACAAGAACAAAATCAAGGCGGCATACATTAGCGCTGAAACTTGCAATCCGCTGGCTTCTGCGAATTGATTCGCCAGCAGGGAAGAAATCGTGTTAGCGGGGGCTAATATTGATAGGTTTACGTTGTTGGAGTTACCGATCAGCATAGTGACTGCCATCGTTTCTCCCATCGCGCGACCTAATGCTAACATTACCGCGCCCACAATTCCAGAAAAAGCAGAAGGTATCAAAACTTGAAAGATTGTTTCCCACCGGGTCGCACCCAATCCTACCGCAGCTTGTCGTAAATCGGGGGGCAAAGAAATCAGCGCATCGCGGGAAATTGCCGTAATGATTGGCAAAATCATAATCGTTAATACTATCGCAGCCGGTAACATTCCCGGCCCCGTGAGAGGCGTGCTAAAAATTGGCAGCCAACCCAAGGTAGAATTGAGCCACGATCCGATTGGTCTGAGGATGGGAATCACGACAAAAATGCCCCACAAACCGTAAACAACGCTGGGAATTGCTGCTAAAAGTTCTACCAAAAATACCAGTATCGTGCGAATCGATGACGGTAAAAAGTTTTCGCTCAATAAGATAGCAGTACCAACGCCGATGGGAACGGCTAATAAAAGTGCAATCAAAGCGCTGACAATTGTTCCATATACTTGAGGTAACACCCCATACTGACTTGTTACCGGGTTCCAAGCGCTTTGAAATAAAAAGCCAGGGCCAAAAGCTAGGATGGCGGGTATGGCATTAGAAGTTACCTGGAATGCTATCCAAAGTAAGATGAAAGCGATCGCTATTGCAAACACCCGAGTTAGCCAGATAAAGCCCCGATCCAGCACTCTATCAGCTTCGGATCGGGGTTGAATCACTCCTTGAACGGTTTTCCCTTGTGGACGCATGATTGATTTCCCAAGACTGCTAAAAAATGTGGGAGCGAACCTCACTCAACTTTTGGCTATGTAACCTCAGAGCCAAATTCAAATCTCGGTTCTGTTATGGAGTAGCCGCTGGGGGAGTCGGGGTAGCCGCTGGCGTTGTAGTATCGGTTGGGCTGCCTGGGGTAGCGCCTGGAGTCCCTATAGTATCTGGGCTGAGTGGCGTTGTACCTGGAGTTACTGTAGTATCTGGGCTGGTCAGGGTAGCACCTGGAGTTGCTGTCGTACCCGTTGGGCTGGTCGGCGTAGCGCCTGGGGTTGTTGTCGTACCCGGTAAAGTTGTGGGAGTGGCAGCCGCGACGGCTATCTTGTATTCTGGGCTAATTGCATCAGCTGCTGCTGCTACTTGTTGCACCACATTCGGAGGTAGGGGAACGTACCCTAACTCAGCAGCAACTTTTTGCCCTTCAGTCAAACCATACTCAATCATCGCTTCGATTGCTTGGGCTTTGGCTGCATTGGGATATTGCCGATAAGCCAGCAACCAAGTGTAGGTGACGATGGGATAAGATTGGGCGCCATCGGGGTCTTCAATAAACGCACGCAAGTTTTCTGGTAAGGTTACCGAAGCCAGGGTTTGCGAGGCTGACTCGTCAGTTGGTAGGACAAAGTTGCCTGCTTTGTTTTGCAATGCTGCAAACTTGACATTATTCTGTTTGGCGTAACCGTATTCAACGTAACCAATCGCACCAGTTGTTTGTATAACTTGAGCGGTGACGCCTTCATTTCCTTTAGCACCCACAAAGTTTGCACCTGTAGGCCAACTTACGGTTTTGCCTTCCCCAATTTTAGTTTTCCACTCAGGGCTGACAGCACTCAAATGTTTGGTGAAAACCCCTGTAGTACCGCTGCCATCCGAACGATGCACGACGGTAATTGGCAGATCCGGAAGTTTAGCATCTGGATTTGCCGCCGCAATTTTGGGGTCGTTCCACTTGGTAATTTTACCTTGGAAGATATCTACGTAAACATCCCGTGGTAGCTGGAGCTGGGCTACATCTGGGAGATTGTAAGCAACTACGATGCTACCTGCGGTCATTGGTAGCAACATCACGCCTTGTTTAACCTTGGCAATTTCTTCATCTTTCATAGCAACGTCGCTAGCGCCAAAGTCTACGGTGCCAGCGATAAATTGCTCGACTCCCGCGCCGCTACCAATTGATTGATAGTTAATCTGTACGTTGGGATTTGCCTTGTTAAAATCCGAAAACCAACGCTGGTACAAAGGTGCGGGGAAAGAAGCACCCGCGCCAGTTAGAGATACCGGCTGCGCCAGGTTAAGCCTGCTGGGTGCAGCCGCTACAGGCGTTGAAGTTGTCCCCGTAGGTGTCGCACCTGCACCAGGAGTTGCGCTAGTGGTTGGGGTTTGCTGTTGAGCGCAAGCTGCTAAACCCAATGTCAAGGCTACACCAGAAATTTTGGCAGCCAGACGATAGGGAGACTTCGCAACGATACGGAAAACCATTGTGATAACGTTGGGCTTTTTGTACGGAGAAACCCTTAAAATATATCGCCTAATGGTAAAGATAAGGTTAACAAACTACAAAATTACCCGCTTGATGCGATTAAATGTCAACCTGTTGGCTGAATTCCCCAGTTGTGGGATGATATTATTGGCTAAAATTAACTGCATCCAAGTTTTGGTATAGATAAAGCTAAAATAACACTATTTTAGAGAATAGCAGTATTTGTGACTGTTAAAACAACTAATCTTATCCATAGGGGTAAGTCTCGCGGTTGGCACGGCGCTTAAGCGTTTCCCGGCGGAGAATCGCCCGTGAGGGGAGAAAGCGATCGCTCCTTGTCAGTCAATACGTTGATAAGATAATAAATCTTTACGCTCGCTCAATTTTCTTCCCTAATCCCTCATCCTTGAATGTTTTCTCCCACCGAATTCTTGTGGGCTCTCATTGGGCTAATCCTCACCATTGGCGGCACTTTTCTAGAAGCCTCCGTGACTGATTTTCCGTGGCATTGGAGCGAGTCTGGCATTCCAACCCACTCTTTGGGGGTCACCTACCAGATCGGCGCCGTGTTACTCGTTGGGTGTCTGGGCGGCAAAAATGCCGGTGCTATGTCCCAAATCGCTTATCTGGCTTTAGGTTTAGCTTGGCTTCCCGTTTTTGACCAGGGTGGTGGCATCGGCTATCTCAAACAGCCTAGCTTTGGATACTTATTGGGATTTGTTCCCGGTGCTTGGTTGTGTGGGTTTTTAGCGTTTAAAAGACCGCCGACGCTGGAAAATCTCGCTTTTAGCTGTGTCTGCGGCTTAGTAGTGGTTCATTTAATCGGTTTAATCTATTTAATTTTCAGCCATTACATCGGGTGGGGACCCGCCGATACGTCCATCGGGCAAGCTGCACTGAGATATTCATACTATCCCCTACCGGGACAGCTGGCGCTGATCTGCGCGGTTACGGTATTATCGTTTATTTTGCGGCGCTTAATGTTCTATTGACATCAGGTAATTGGTAATTGGTAATTGGATTGATTGGGTCTAAAAACCAAATTGGTAAAACCCGCCCCTCTTGAGTGACAATTACCGATTACCGATTACCGATTACCGATTACCGATTACCGATTACCAGACGCAACCGAAAACCGACCAATCACCAATGACTAAAAACCGTTTGTTCTGGATCGCTGCCAGTTTGGGACTATTCTTAGACCATCTGACAAAATTTTGGGTGGTGCAAACCTTCCGCCTGTACGAAACTTGGCCTTTGTGGTCTGGTGTGTTTCACTTTACCTACGTGCGAAATACGGGTGCGGCGTTTAGTTTGTTCACCGGGGCGGGTTGGTTGCGCTGGCTTTCCTTAGTGGTTAGCATCGGCTTGATGGCGTATGCTTGGTTTGGGTCGCGCCTCCCGCGTTGGGAACAAGTAGGCTGGGGTTTAATCTTAGCGGGGGCGCTAGGAAACGGCATCGACCGATTTATTGCCGGTAGTGTGGTGGATTTTTTGGATTTCCGGCTGATACAGTTTCCGGTATTTAACCTGGCAGACGTGTTTATTAACATAGGTATTATCTGCCTGTTGATTGCCAGCTTGCAGAAGGTTGATCCCATTGGTGAGAGCGATCGCAAATAATCGCCCATCTCTGGGTACGATCTGAATACTATAGGATTCGGGCTAAAGGGGAAACAAGGGAGATCTACGCCATGCCCCATGCCCAATACCCCATGCCCAATGCCCTATCCGGTTCTTGAATATGACCCCCCCCCAACCCCAACAACGACCACCGTCTAAAACTATTCTGGGTGCGATTACGCAAGCCGTTCAAACAGTACAGGCTAAAGTTAATTTCACCAAGTTGGTGCTAAAACCCAATACCAGAGTGCCGGAACTCTGGGTGCAAGATGCCGATGCGGATAAAGCCGAAGTTTTTCCTTTAATAGGCGATCGCTATTTACTCGGTCGCAGTTCCAAATCTTGCGATATTGTAGTCCGCAATCCGGTCGTCAGTCAGGTTCACCTGTCTTTAATCCGCACGGGAAGGGGTCAAAAGTCTTTTATCATCAAAGATGAAAACTCCACCAACGGCATCTATAAGGGCAGACGCCGCGTCACCGCCAAAAAGCTGCGCCACAATGAAGTTCTTACCCTTGGTCCACCAGAGTTAGCAGCTTCTGTAAAATTGCAATTTATCGATCCGCCGCCCAAATATGTCGATGCTGCGGAAAAAATTATGTGCGGTGTCGGCGGGGTGGCGGCTTTGTTGGTCTTGTGGGTAGGCTTTGAATGGCAAAAATTCTCGGTAAAACCTTTACCCCCTGCGATTGGTGGACCAGTCATTGTCACTACCGAAGACGGCGAAACGCCCCTACGCGCCCCCCGCAGTCAATCCCACGCCGAATTGCGCTTAAAAGAATTTTCCCCTTACCTGCCCAAAGCTGTAATCGCCTCGGAGGATAAACGCTTTCACTGGCACTTAGGGGTTGACCCGATTGGGATTTTACGGGCAACGGTGATTATTAGTAAAGGCGGCGATCGCCAAGGGGGCAGTACGGTCACCCAGCAAGTCGCCCGCAGTTTGTTTCGCGACTACGTGGGTAGGGCAGATTCTTTAGGGCGCAAAGTCCGCGAAGCAATAGTTTCCCTGAAATTAGAATCGGTTTACAGCAAAGATAAGTTGCTGGAAATTTACTTAAATCGCGTATTTTTGGGGGTCGATGCTTACGGTTTTGAGTCCGCCGCCCGCTACTATTTCGATAAGTCTGCTAGAGATTTAACTTTAGCCGAAGCCGCTACTTTGGTATCAATTTTACCCGCTCCCAATAGTTTCGCTCCTTGCGGCGATCGCGCAGATCGTACTCGAGCGATCGCGCGCCGCAATACTGTAATTAATCTCATGTTGAGCCAAGGTAAAATTAGCCAAGAAGAAGCCAACTCTGGCAGGCGTTCCGCCCTAGAAGTTTCTCCCAAAGTTTGCGAAGAACGCGCCAGAACCATCGCCCCCTATTTTTACAGCTACGTGTTTAACGAACTTACTTCTTTATTAGGGGAAGATATCGCCAGGGAAGGCAATTTTATTATCCAAACTTCCCTCAATCCCAGAATGCAACGACAGGCAGAAGCTTCTTTGCGTAACGCCGTTCGCAATGCTGGGGCTAAGCGTTTTTCCCAGGGTGCGGTTGTATCTTTGAATACTAAGAACGGGGCGATAGTAGCGCTCGTGGGCGGTGTCAATTATGAAAGGAGTCAGTTTAACCGCGCCACGCAAGCGCAAAGACAACCGGGTTCGACGTTTAAACTGTTTGGATATGGGGCAGCGATCGCTCAAGGTATTTCGCCGGGAAAGTCTTATTCTTGCGCCCCCCTCAATTGGAATGGGCAAAGCTATCGCGGCTGCGAACGCGCCAATAGCCCCAGTGTAGATATGTATACCGGGATGGCACTATCGGAAAACGCGATCGCCCTACGAGTAGCCAGGGATGCAGGATTGGGCAATGTAGTCGATTTAGCACAGGACTTGGGGATAAACTCAAAACTCGATCCGGTGCCCGGGTTAGTTTTGGGTCAAAGTGTGGTCAATGTATTGGAAATGACCGGAGCCTACGGAGCGGTAGCCAATCGCGGCGTGTGGAACCGTCCCCATGCGATCGTCAGAATTTTGGATAGCAGCGACTGCAAAGATCCCAAGGATATCAATACTTGTCGCGAAATATACTCCCAAGCAAAAAGCTCGGAAGCCAACCAACAGGTACTATCCCCAGGCGTCGCCGATGTGTTGCACAGTTTACTGCGAGGTGTTGTTACTGGAGGAACGGGGAAGAGTGCGGCGATAGGACTGGGGGAAGCGGGTAAAACCGGCACCACGGACGATTATGTAGATCTGTGGTTTATTGGCTATATCCGCCAGCGACAAATCGTTACGGGGGTTTGGTTAGGTAACGATGATAACTCGCGTACTAGGGGTGCTAGTGCCGATGCGGCTCAAGTTTGGGGAGATTATATGGGGAAAGTTTTTAATCGGTAATTGGTAATTGGTAATTGGTAATATCAAATCCGGTTGCATCTGTATCATTTGTAGGGGCACGGCGTCAACCAGCTTTGTCGCCAGCCCCTACTGTTATAATTCCGATTGGACTTTGGACAAAAGAAAATAGCTTCGCGAGTAATGCACGCGAAGTAATAGAGATTGATTAGGGATACTTAGCCGACTTTAAGCAACCGTTCGTGTATAAGACTTAATTTTTTTACCCTTTTTAATTACCGGATGACGTTTTCTTTTTTCCCTCAAGTTACCTGGAAGAGAGCCAGTGGAAAAACCACGAGGTTTGGGAGCAACGGCAGGTGTGCCAATCTGCTGAATAATTCGGTAGAAGTCCCTTTGTACCAAACTGGGTGTGATGGAATTATGATTTTTTCTGTGGTGATATTTCTCCCTCTTCGTGGCAGATTGTCAACTAATTCCCGCGCACAGTTGTACATAAGCCAGCAGAGTCAGTTGCACCCAGTTTTCTTCATGCTCCACATCAGGTGTTTGAAACGGCCCCATTAATAATCGTTGCTTGCTAAAACGAAGCATATGCTCCATACTTTCTCTAACCCACATTCCGCACCCTCAAC
>DNGJ01000265.1 GCA_003486305.1 Cyanobacteria bacterium UBA11371 | reverse complement strand
AAAGCCTTATGAAATAAGATTTCCGCGCTTGCTTTGGGAGCAAGATGCCGCAGGTTCAAATCCTGTCATCCCGACTTTTAGCAAAAACCCCGAAATCTTTAGAAATAAACGATTTCGGGTTTTTTTTGGGTTTTTTTTGCTCAAACCGCTCAAGAACCGCCGACGGTAATGGTATCTGTAACCTTGAGTTGCCCGCTATTGTCAATTGTCCAAACGTCGTAACTGCCGACAACATCGCCTTGGGCATCGAAGTCTACTTTACCGGAAGCTCCCTGATAGTTGATGTCCTTTCCTTGGCGGATTAGGGAAAGTGCTTGACAAACATCGCTAACTTCCTGTCCTGGAGCGTTAGCAACAACGCGGATTTTATCTTTAATCTCAGCACCAGCTGTCGATTTAGCGGCTTCTGCTGCTAAAACTAAAAGCGCAGTAGCATCCCAAGTGTTGGGGTCAAAGACTCCGGGAGTACGATTGTACGCGGTTTGGTAAACTTGGCGAAATTGTTTTACCGCAGGTCCTGTTGTACTCGGCGCTGTCCCGATAACTCCAGATACAATAAACTTGCCCTGAGTGTTTTTTCCCGCGAGTTGGGCTATTTTGGGGTCTTTCATCCCTTCTGTCATCAGCAGTTGGGTTTGTTTTCCCAGCAATCCTTGTTGATAAGCTGTCCTGACGATAATACTGCCCGTTTCTGGATAAGCAACTAAAAGTACCGCGTTTGGATTCCCCCGAAAAGCTGCGGATACTTCTGAGTCAAAAGTAGAACTCTGGGGCGGATAAAAAGTCGGGTTCGCCTTGTTCGCAACTTTTCCCCCAGCCGCTTCAAAGGCTGGTATAAAGGATTGTACCAAGCCTTTGCCATAGTCGTTATTAATTGCCAGTACTGAAACTGATTTGTAACCTTTTTTACTAGCCAATTTAGCTAAAGCTTGTCCCTGAAACGTATCCGGCGGGGCGGTGCGGAACCAAAAGCCCTTGAAATCGCCTTTTTTAGAGCGTTCGGTAAAAACGGGACTGGTGCTGGAGGGGGAAATTTGTACGACTTGGTTGCGTACTGCAATGTCAATTGCAGCACTCGAAACTGCACTTCCGGCTGCTCCAACGACTCCGGCGACGCGATCGACCTCGGCTAACTTGCTCATCGCCGCCGCACCTGTAGAGGGATTGGTTTGGTCGTCTTCTGAGATTAATTGTACGGGTTTGTTTAAAACGCCGCCGCAGCCATTGACGGTTTTGATTAGCAAACTAGCACTATCTTGCATCGAGGAGCCAAACTGGGACAAGTCGCCAGTGATGGGTAGAAGCGTGCCAATTTTGAGTCCGCTATTGGTGGTTTGACAACCTGATAAGAGTAGGATGATGGTTATAGCTCCTAGTCTGGGCAGGTGTCTTGCAAGAGCGATTTTGCTTGGGAGACGCTTCGCGATCGCACTTTGTTTATACTGAGGCTGGGAAGTATACTCGCCAGAGGGATAATAATTCATATTTTTATTGCCGTCGTTTAAAAGCGCTACAACGGGGGGGAAAAGTAGTTCAGAATTGATAACGACCAAGCTCTCAAAATCATTGCTCAGAGCTTGCCAGCTTAACCTGCTTCCAACTGTAGCATCTATGAATACAGGCGACTGCTTTCGTATAGGATTTGTAGCATTTTGAGCCAGAATATACTATTACGTTGGAACTGGTCTAGCAAAAACTAAGTCTAGATCTATGTAAAATTTTTGACCGAGACGATTTGTCAAGCAAGAGGGAAAAGTTAGAAATGACCGCAGCGAGATTGCCAAAAAAAAGTTAAAATGCATGGCAAATTAGCCCGCAACTATTCCGCTAGATGTAAGGCATCGGGGATAGGTGGCGAGGGCAGTACCTTGGTGGAGAGCAAATCCAAAAAAGAAAAACATAGAATAATAACGTAAGTTGCTAGTTACATCGAGGGTTACTGGTAATGGGTAATGGGTAATTGTCAAGACGGCAAAAGCCTGTTAATCCAATTACCAATTACCAATTACCAATTACCAATTACGAATTACCGCTGTCACAACTTATAAATAGCAACTTGAGTTAATATTCTATGTTTTTTGAAATGATAATTTTTTGTCTGGAACAGGATTGATAGCAGGAGAGGTTATGAAATCATTGCTTCGTTGGGGCGCAACTTTCGGAGTTTTAGTAGGTGCGATCGCTTTCATTCCCCAGGCGCTAGCATTACCGGAAGAACAGGTGGTGCAAAGGTTACGCACCGTCCCGGTTTTCATGATTGCTAAAGCAGATGGTGGCGTACTTAGTCAATGCATCGACCCCACCAACGGTCAACAAATTAACTGCGATAATGAGAAAAAGGTGTTGGTAACGCCTGCTTTTATCAGTCAGCGAGATGCTCAGACTGTCTTACAGCGACTGCGCGCAGATAATCCCAACGACGGGCAAAACCTCCAGGTAATTCCCAGATCCCTGGCAGAAGTTTACCAACAATTAGAACAAGCGAATCGAGAAAAAAAGGATTCTGTCGCGGTTGACTTTTTACCCGTCCAGCAACAAGTTGATTCGGCATTAGCTTTGCTGCGACAAAATGGTCGCCAAGTGCAGCAATTTAACGGCGTCCCCCTATTTGTAGCCAAGTTCAAGTCAGAAAATAAATATCTGACCATACCCCAGGGAGAGGATCGCGTGATACCTTTCTTTTTTGATAAAGAGCAAGCGATCGCACTGTTAGATCGCTTCAAGCAGTCACAACCAAATATGGCATCTGATGTAGAAATTCAAGTGATGGACTTGGAAACCGTAATTCAAACGTTGAAAACCAGCAACGATCCGGTTTTGAACAAAGTTTTGCTCGTACCGTCGCGCGAGTCGTTAGAATTCCTGCGTACCCTCCAACCAACACAACCGAATTCGCCGCAACAGCGTCCAAACCAACCTGCTAACCAACGTCAAAATCAGCCTCAACAGCGCCAAAATCAACGTTAAACGATGGAAAACCGGCAAGGATTGGCAGTATCTGGGTTAGAACTTTGGCATTGGCGGCGACAAGCGCTAGCAACGGCGCGCGCCGCCGCAGTTCCTGTAGAGGAATTAGATTGGTTGTTGCTTGAGGTGGCGGATTTAGACCGCTTGGCGTTGCGGTTAGAGTCGTTTCGCGACCGAAAACAGATTAATCTGCGCCTAAGTTTGCCGGAATTAGACCAATTGTGGCAGCGACGAATCAGCGATCGCTTGCCAGTACAATACATTGCTGGGGTCACCCCTTGGCGCAATTTTTCTTTGGTGGTTTCCCCAGCAGTATTAATTCCTCGACCAGAGACAGAACTTTTAATCGATTTGGCGGTGGAAGCAGCGAAAGCACAACCAGAAAAGGGAGACTGGGCGGATTTGGGGACAGGGAGCGGTGCGATCGCAATTGGTTTAGCCGCCGCTTTTCCCAACGCTACGATCCACGCCGTGGATCGCAGCACCGAAGCTCTCGCGATTGCCCGCCAGAATGCCCAGCAACAGGGTTTTGCCCAAAAAATCAACTTTTACCAAGGTTCTTGGTTTGAGCCGCTAGAAGCCCAGAGAGGGCGGCTAGTCGGCATGATTTCTAACCCGCCTTATATTCCCAGCAGCATAGTACCAACGCTGCAACCCGAAGTTGCTTTTCACGAACCCCACCTCGCCCTGGATGGCGGCGAAGATGGTTTAGACTGCATTCGCCACCTGATAGAAACTGCCCCTATTTATTTACGTTCTGGCGGCATTTGGTTGATTGAAATGATGGGGGGACAAGCGGATGCGGTGGCTGAATTATTGCAGCAAAATGGCTGTTATTACGACATTCAAATCCATCCCGATTTAGCTGGAATTGAACGCTTTGCTTTAGCTTATCGTTGCTAAATTATTTGGGCGGTTGCAGCGGAATTTCAATAATGAATTCTGCCCCCTGTCCTGGTGTGGAAATACACCGCAACTGTCCGCCATGTTTTTCTACCACAATTTGGTAGCTAATTGATAGCCCCATCCCGATTCCTTTACCCACTTGCTTAGTCGTAAAAAAAGGGTCAAACAGTTTTTGGCGGATTTTTTCTGTCATTCCCGGCCCATTATCTAATATTTTAATTTGTACGCCTTCATCATCGATCGCTTGGGTGCGAATGTGAATCGTTGGCTGGGGCGATTGGTTTTGTTTTTCCTGACCCTCTGTTAAGAAATCAATCGCATTACTCAAAATATTTAGGAATACCTGATTGAGTTGTCTGGGATAGCATTCAACCAAGGGCAATTTGCCGTACTCTTTAACAACTTTAATGGTAGAATTGTTACCCTTATAATTGAGGCGATGTTGCAGAAATTGCAGGGTATTGTCAATGCCTTCATGCAGGTCAACTAATTTTAATTCTGCTTCATCCAAGCGGGAGAAGTTGCGTAAATCTTGGACGATTTGAAAAATCCGCTGGGCGCCCGTTTTCATAGAAGCTAAAAGGTTGGGCAAATCGTGGGTGACAAATTCTAAATCGATCTCTACGGCGTGCTGCTGGATTTCTGCATTGGGGTTGGGGTAATGTTTTTGATATAGGTGGATTAATTCTAGAAGATTTTGAATATAAACGCTGGCATGGTTGAGGTTGCCGTAAATAAAGGTGATTGGGTTGTTAATTTCATGAGCCATACCCGCCACCATTTGAACCATGCTAGACATTTTTTCGCTTTGAATTAATTGGGCTTGAGTTTGTTGTAGCTGCTGTAGAGTTTGGCTTAGTTGCTGATTTGCTTGACTCAATTGGCGATTTAGATTGTACTGCCGCAATCCCGCGCGCACCCGTGCTTGTAGTTCGTTGGGGTCAATTGGTTTAGAGAGGAACTCATCAGCACCAGCATCGAGACCTGCTACTCGGTCTGCGATCGCTTCCCCGCGCGAAGTCAGTAAAATAAAAAATGCCGTTGCTAAATTGGGGTCGGCTTTGACCCGCCGACATACCTCCATCCCATCGATTAAGGGCATCACCCAATCGCAAATAATCAAAGCAGGTTGTATCTGAGTAGCTTGAAGCAGTCCTTCTGCACCATTTTTAGCCACGGTGACTTGATACCCTTCCATCTGGAGGTCGCGTTTGAGAAATAAGCGAGTTGCCGAATCATCTTCAACGACAAGAATTTTTGACATAGTTGTTATTGGTCATATAAAGTCAGGTTAATTAATTACGATCAAAGTTTGGGTTTTTGGCTAATGGCTAATGGCTAATAGCTAATAGGAAAACAAGCGATCGCGCAAGCTTTCGCAATTAGCTATTAGCCATTAGCAATTTATAGTTGTTGACCAATTATCTACAAAAGTTTTAACCTGCGCCAAAACTTTTTCCAACTCGTCGATCAACTCGGCTGCTTTGTCTAGCCGGTTTTCTTGAGCCTGGGTTTCCAGTTGCCCAGCCAAGTCTGGCATAGTCCGGATAGCTACCATAGCACTTCCTCCTTTAAGTTGGTGAGCATGACGAGCAAGGGCTGCACTATCGTTGGCTTGGAGTGCTAACTGGATTTGTGATAGGTAAGTGGGAGCATCTTCCATAAAAGTTTGCAGCAGATCGAGTTGAAATTCTGTATCTCCTCTGGTGATTTCTTCGAGGCGCTCAAAATCTACGGGTGGTTCCGCAGCGCATGTGGCTGCTGGTGTGGGGGAATTGCCGCAAGTGGAGGCTGTTTTTGCTTCTAATTCTTCTGTTGTTGCGCTGTGGTTTTCACAAGTGCTGTAGCGTTCCAAAACAGCTGCCAAAACATCGATGCCAATGGGTTTGCTGATATAGTCATCCATGCCTACTGCTAAGCATTTTTCTCGTTCTCCTTTGAGGGCGTTGGCAGTCATGGCAATGACTATAGTATGCCGAGATTGGCCTTCTCGTTGGCGAATAGCTTGGGTGGTTTTGTAGCCATCGAGAACGGGCATGAGACAATCCATTAATACGATGTCGTAGTTTATTTGTGCCAGTCGATCGAGGGCTTCTTGACCATTGCTAACGCAGTCGGCTTCATAACCCAGCACTTTAAGTAGATTGATCGCGACTTTTTGGTTGATTGGGGTGTCTTCTACCAGCAGAATTTTGATATTTTTTGGTGATGGGCGATCGCATTTCCAGGAAGAGCCAGCAAATGAGTGTAATTGGTCAGAAGGTTGAACGTTCCCCGTGACTGAGGATGTGGAGCCAATCAACCCCGATCCTGGAGAATTGACTAATGAAACAGGACTCAATACATTCATCAGGCAGTCTAACAGGCGCGAGGCTTTTACCGGCGTCCTTAAATGACCGGCAAATCCTACCGCTTGGGGGTTGATAACTGGACTGCACTGCTGTACCGAAGTCATCAAAATCCATTTAGTGCCAAAACAGCTAGGCTGGTGTCCGACGAGTTGGGCGAGCAATTCTTGATTCATGCCTGGAATATTTAAGCTTAGCAGCCCAACATCGTAGGGTTGACGCTGGCTTTCTGCTTGTTGGACGATTGCGATCGCGCTGTTAGCATCTTCTGCTTCATCCGCCTGTATCCCCCATGAGCGGGCATAAGATACCACTACTTGGCGATTGGTGGCGTTACTATCCACGACTAACAACCGAATGTTGGGGCGAGCAAAAGGCATCGATACCGGCGATGGTAAGGGTTCTGCTTGTACTGTCAACGTTGACGTGAACCAGAAGGTTGACCCGACTCCAGGCTGACTAACAGCTCCAATTTCACCCCCCATCAACTCGACCAATTGCTTGCAAATTGCCAATCCCAAGCCAGTACCTCCATACTGGCGCGTTGTAGAAGCGTCAACTTGAGAAAACGCTCGGAACAGTTTGTCCATATCTGCGGGTGCAATACCAATCCCCGTGTCTCGCACGGTGAATCGCAGCTTAACTGTAGAGGGGGAGAGGGGATCTTGCGCAGGTGTGCAGATGGGCAGAGGTGAATTTGAATCTGTATTCTCCTCTGCTCCCAAAGTCACGGAGTCACCTTGTTCTTCTTGGCAGATCTCTACACGAACGACTACTTCTCCGGTGTGGGTAAATTTGATTGCATTGCCGATCAGATTCATCAACACTTGGCGTAGGCGGGTGGCGTCTCCTCTTAACAAGTTGGGAACGTTGCTATCGATTAAAGAAAACAGTTCTAGTCGCTTAGATTCAGCTTGGGCGGTTAGCAAATCGATGATTTCTTCAATGCATATTTTCAAATCAAAGTCAATAGTTTCTAGCCGCATTTCCCCAGCTTCCAGCTTAGAAACATCGAGAATATCGTTAATTAGCATCAACAGATTTTGTCCGCTGACTTTGAGGGTGCGGACAAAGTCTTGCTGTTCGGGGGATAGGGGAGTCAAAAGCAGTAAATCGGTTAACCCGATGACGCCATTCATGGGGGTGCGAATTTCGTGACTCATGTTGGCGAGGAATTGGGATTTCATCCGCGAAGCCTCTAAAGCGGCTTCCCTTGCTTCTACCAATTCGTTAATAATTTGAGTCGCAATAACGATGCCGCCTATTTGGGGATGGGGAGAGGGGGTATGGGGGTAACCCGACAGGTGTGTTCTTGTGTTCTTGTGTTCTTGTGCGGGTGAGAATATTTCAACTTCTCCTCTGCGCCCGGAGTCCTCTGCGCCCGGAGTCACCTGCGCCCGGAGTCCATTGCCGATGTACCAAGGTTGGACAGCCCAACGCAGGTAGATTTTGCCGCCATTGGGCTGTTCCCAAACGTCTTCTGGTTTGGAGATGACTTCGCCTTGCAAGGCTTTGTGATGAATAAGTTTAATTTCGTCTGGCAGATTGGGGAAAACGTCGTAGTACGATCGCCCGATCAGGGATTGCCCTTCGAGATGGTAATCGACCAGCCATTGATTGCTGTGGGCGATGAAGCGCATTTTGGTATCGAACATAGCGATCGCTACCGGCGCATTAGTAATAATTTGCCGCAATTGTTGCCGCTCTTGTTCGATCGCTTGCTCGATGCGCTTGCGGTCTGTAATGTCGTTGAGGGTACCCGAAGATCCCAAAAATGTCCCGTCACCGGCCTGGTTGACTCGCCCTTGCACTTCAATCCAGCGGTAGCTACCATTTTTAGTTCGGCAGCGCACTTCGTAGCGGGTGCAATCGACTTGCGAGGACATTAAAGCGCCGAATTGATTTAAAGTCAGTGAATGGTCATCGGGGTGAATAAATTCTAGAAAATGACGACCCAAGCTTTCTTTTATTTCATACCCAGTTATTTCTGTCCAAGCGGGATTGAGAAATGTCCAGCAGCCTTGTACATCTCTTTGAAAAATAACTTCTCTTAAATTATTCACGACATAGCGATATTTATTCTCGCTTTCAGACAGCGCTGATAAAGCCAGCTTGCGTTCTTGACGCAGAGAAATTGCTGCTGCGGCACTCCGCAATAAATCTATTTCTAACGGCTCCCAAGTCCGACAACTAACGCATTCGTCGAAGCCAATAAAACCAAAGAACTGGTTATTAACCAGTAAAGGTAAAACTAGCATCGAAAGAATGCCCTGCGGCTCTAAAATTAAACGCTCTTCGACGGGAAAATCTGCAACTTTACCACAAATAACTTCGCCTTCTGCTAAAACTTGCCCCCATCGGGGGAAAAATTGGTCGTAAGGGCAGTTTTGCAAGTCTGGATTGTCGATTTCTGGAGCAATTCCAGCGGCACACCACTCGGCGCGCTGGCTCATGTAGAGGCGTCCTGCCCCATCCTGGTGGTTTTCAAACACGTAGACGCGGCTGGCTCCTGAAGCGCGTCCCAGCGGTTCCAATATGGAGCTGTAGCAGTTGTGGTCGCCGTCATCGGCGAGCAGTCGCAGTTGCACTTCGACTACTGCGGCGAGATAGCGATCGCGTTTCGCTAAAATTTCTTCTGCTAGCTTGCGGGCGGTAATATCGCGAAAAGTCCACACCCGCCCGACTATTTCTTCTCCCACTCGCTGGGGCATCGAATAGCGCTCGAATACTCTCCCATCAATAAATTCCAACAACTCGTAGGTTTCGCTATCGGGCTGGGAGAAAATTTCTTCTATTTTTTCTACAAATGCTTGGGGGTCTTGCAGTTGCTCCAGCACAAATGCGATCGTCGCTTCATTATCTCGCGTGGCGACAATATCATCGGGCAGCTGCCACATTTGCTGGAATTTCCGATTAAACGTTGCAATTTTTCCATCTCTGTCAATCACGAGTATCCCGTCTGTGGTAGAATTAAAGGTTGCCTGTAGCAGGGATATAGTTTTGGCTAGGTCTGATTCGGCTTGCTTGCGATCGGTGATATCTGCCCAATAACCGATGAGTTCGAGGGGATTGCCTGCTTTATCTAGCACCAACTTGCTTTCGTCGCGCATCCAGCGAATTGAGCCGTCGGCGCATTGGAAGCGGTATTCGTGGCGGTGATAACCCTGCTCAAACAAGCGGGGAAATTCGCTATAGAATTTTTCTAGATCTTCTGGGTGGATGTAGTTTTTCCAGAAACTGGCATCTTCTAGGAATTCTCGCGCTTCGTAACCGACGAGGGTACTGACATTATCGCTGACAAAGGTAGTGCTGTAATCGTCGGATGCCTTGCGGCTATAAATGACAGCGGGGCTAGAGGTGAGCAGATATTGCAGGCGTTGTTGCACCAATTGTAATTCTTGTTCGGCGATCGCGCGATCGCGCGATTCAATCGCCAGACTAGCCATATAAGCTAAATAACTGGCAAAGTTTTGTTCTTCAAGCGCCCAGCTACGCGCCGATCCAATTTGTTCGTGACAGATGACGCCGATTGTTTCTCCGGCGACGCGAATCGGCACGTCTAAGATCGAAGTAATACCCAAGGGCGTCAGATAAGTGGCGCTAAATTCTTGTGTTTGAGGATCGGTGTGAGCGTCGTCGGCGGCGATAATGCTGTCTAACTCTAGGGCTTCAAAATAGGCAGGATAGTCAACGGCAGCAATTTCCCAGCCAGATGTATGCTGGAGGGTGTTGTATTCGTACAGGTCGGCGCAGCAAAGTTTAGAGCGGTCATCGTTGAAAAACCAGACGCTCGCCCGCTCTACTCTCAGAGCGATCGCTGCAATTTGGGTAATATTTTGCAACGCCGATTTCAAATCGCCCGTGTATAGCGACTCGCACTTAGCCAGCGCCATCAGCCCTTCTTGATGCCTTCTGATCCGCCGTTCCCTTTCCCGCAAAGCGGCTTCAGCGGCTTTTCGCTCGGTAATATCCTGAATTTGGGCAATTAAGTATAGCGATCGCCCCTGAGTATCCCGTAGCGTCGAGATAGTTAACTGCACCCAGACGATTTGCTGCTGCTTGTGGATGTACCGCTTTTCCATCTGGTAATTGCCAATTTCCCCAAACAGCGCTTGCTGCAAATAGTCCAGGCTGGTTTCCAGATCTTCTGGATGGGTAATATCCTGAAAACTCAGCTTGAGCAATTCTGATTCCGAGTAACCCACAATCTCGCATAAAGCCGGGTTGACCTGCAACCAATGACCCTGGGGCGATACCAACGCCATACCAATCGCAGAATATTCAAACGCGCTTCTGAAGCGCTCCTGACTCTCCCGCAGCGCCGCTTCTGCCCGTTTGCGCTCGGTGATGTCAAATATCGTGGAGCGCGTCATGAGAAAATTACCCCTGTCATCTTTAACGCTAGTTCCGGATAAGCTGACAGGTACAACTTTGCCATCTTTGCGAATTAGTTCCAGTTCTAAATCTTGCACCCAACCGCGTTGTTTGAACCTGGGAAAAATTTTGCGGAAAATTTGTTTGCTATGGGATGTCAGCAAGTCAGCAAATCGCTTTCCAATCAATTCATCGCGGGTATAACCCAATAATTTAAGTTCGGTATCGTTGACGCGGATAAATTTAGCATCGGCGTCGAGGGATTGATACCCGCAGGGAGCGTTGTTGTACAAATCGTGAATTTCCGCAGCGTTTCTTCGCAAGGCTTGTTCTGACTCGACGCGGTAGGTAATATCGGTGACGGTGCCGATGTAGCCTAACACTTGTCCATTGTTCCCATGCTGCGCCACTGCTTGAACAAATGCCCACAAGCAACTACCATCGGGACGCTGAAACTGGGTTTCGGTAGCAAAGGGTAAATTTTCCTGGGTGCAGCGATACCAGTTAGTTTGGACGCGCGAGCGGTCTTCGGGATGGATCGCTTGCATCCATCCATCGCCGATGGCTTGAGAGAGGGAAATTCCGGTAATTTCGCACCAGCGATTGTTAACGTATAAGCAGCGGCTTTGAGCATCGGTATGAAATATTCCTACCGGCGATAAATTAGCTAAGGTTTGATAGCGATACTCGCTGGCGCGCAATGCTGATTCTACCTGGACGCGGGAGGCAATTTCTAACTTTAGGGATTGGTTGGCGCCGTAAAGATCTGCGGTGCGTTCTTGAACGCGAATTTCTAATTCATCGTGGGATTCACGCAAAGCTTTTAATGCTTTTTTCCGTTCGAGTTCTGCTGCTGCTCGCGCTGCAAATACGCTGATAACTGATTGGGTGCGTTCTTCATCTTCTAGGGGTTTATCGTTAAGAATCCACAAGTTGCCTATGACGTTTTGGGCGCTGTCTAGCAGGGGAACGCCCAAGTAACAATCGGCTCCCAATATAGTTGGTAATGATATTTCTGGGAATAATTCTTGCAAGCGGTCTGGGAAATAACAGGCTTTTTTTCGCTTGACGACGATTTCGCACGGCCCGCCAGCGATGTTGTATTCTAAAGTTTCTCCAAGAGCGTCCCTATCCCACCAGGCAATGGTTTGCCATTTCTGCTGTTCAAGGTCTATCAGTTCGCTGACAAAGGCATAGCGCACCCCCAAAGCCGTGGCTAAATACTGCACCAAAACTGGAAAAAATTCTTCCCCAGTGACCGAAGCGGTTCCAGCGACGATATTTTGCAAGGCAATTTCTGACAGTTTGCGTTCGGTAATGTCGGTAATAATTCCATCGATGCGAATTGCTTCAGAGGTTTCATCTCTGATCGCTTGCGCTCGGTTATTCACCCACCGCACTTCTTGGTTTGGGCGGATAATCCGGTATTCCATTTCTAGATTTCCTATTTCCAAGATGCTGGGGAAAGCCGATGCAACCCGCGACCGATCTTCTGGATGAATCACTTCTAGCCAAAGATACGGATTGTAGTAAAATTCCACTACTGGGCGTTGGTAAAGTGTCTCTGTGGCTGGATTGAGATAAAGTGCTTCAAAGGTACTGGCTGCTACCGACCAAACTACATCTTGCAGCGAGTTGAGCAGGTTAGAAAGCCGCGATTCGCTTTCTCTCAGCGCTAATTCTATCTGTTTTCGCGAGGCAATTTCATTTTTTAATCTTTCGATAGTCTGCCTTAATTCTAGAGTTTTTTCTTCTACCCTTTGCGCTAGGTCTGCATTCATTTGAGCGATGGCTACTTCAGCCGCTTTTCGCTCGGTCAAGTCCCGTCCAATATAAATAAAATCTTCTGTATCCTCTGCATCAGTTTGAATCGCCGAACAAGAAAAGCTTATGTTTAGCTTTTCTCCGTTTTTTTTCAAACAAGCTACTTCAACATCTTTGAACAATTCACCTTGAGATATAAATCTTTTTTCGCTGGCAGTTTGCCATAAATTATCATCGTCGATCATCTGAAAAATTGATTGTCCGATTAATTCTGATTCATAATAACCAAATAACTGCTGAGCCGCTTGATTAACTTTTTTAATTTTTCCAGTTCTAGTGGTTACTACTAAGGCATCGGCAATTGAAGCAATTATTTTATTAATATAACTTCTTGAGCTAGATATAGCATTTAATAAAAGCAGGGCTTCATTGCCGCGATTAAAAAAGCTTTGGTTTAATAATGTTTCTGGATTGGCACTTTCAAACAAAATCAAAAATTTATTTAATAAAGTGTCGTCATCTTCCAATCCGACCACACAAATATCAATCGAGGCAGAAACACCATTAGCTGATATTTGCTCAATATCTTTTAACTCGAAACTAACCTGCCGTCCTTCCAGGACATCTATGAGAAAATCCTCAAATCCAATCAGTACGGGAAAGCTTAGACGCACATCGCTGCCCATGCTAACTTGATCGGGATAATAAGCAAATTGTTGTACCCCTAATGACATTTCTTGGATCAGCAAGTTCCGATCCAGGATGAGATATTCCAAGCGGCGCGACGCAAAGAGCTTTTTAAGCAGCGATTTCATATGGTTGGATTTGATGGGAATATTGTTTAAGGCGGATCGCAATGGCAAAGTGTATTTATCACTCACTACAAAATTTAACAATTCTGTGGTGAGTTTCGCCAATAGACTTCGCATCCCCTATTTCCCATTGTGTAAATCGCGACGTATAAATCGCAACCAGTAACTGGCGGCTTTTTACCTATGCGCCATAGCCGGAATAAAGCTGCATCGCGTCGGTAATTGCCAATCGCGACTGTACGCCTAACGTTAACGGGGAAGTGTGTCCCCTGCTTAAATGGTCGGCGGCGGCGCAGCCAATCATGGCGGCGTTGTCGGTACAGTATTTCAGGGGGGGAAACATCACCCGCAGGTTATGCTCAACGGCGGCGGCTTGTAAATGTTGGCGGAGTCCGCTGTTAGCTGCGACACCACCCCCGATAGCGATCGCATTTAACCCATAATCCAAAGCACAAGCTACGGCGCGTTTGGCAAGGCTGCGCGCTACAGTATCTTGAAAGCTGGCGGCGATGTCGTTTACCGGCAACGGGTCAATCCCTTGTTGCTGTAATTTTTGCACCAACCGCAGCACGGCTGTCTTTAAACCGCTAAAACTCGAATCGTAGGGATGATATCCCCCATTGGGCAAGGAAACCTTTCCTTCCGGCAG
>DNGJ01000446.1:2626-13827 GCA_003486305.1 Cyanobacteria bacterium UBA11371 | reverse complement strand
CGGCTTTTGATCGCGGCATCAGAGATATCTCGGAAAAACAATGGACGTTAATCGTGCCGTGTCTCGGCTTTTGATCGCGGCATCAGAGATATCTCGGAAAAACAATGGACGTTAATCGTGCCGTGTCCCGGCTTTTGATTATGGGTAATCGACCGGAAATCATATCATTCCCCAATTCAAAAACGGGGGCTTTCTAGCGCAATTGCGGTAAATCTACGCCCGTTCCTTTTGAGCCGACTCGAGGGCAGGAGGTACAGGCATTCCCATTGCTTCTACCAACTCTTGAGGTGGTTGATTTCGCGAAGCAGATCTTAAATATTCACCCGTCAGAATAGGTGAACCAGGCTTCATCTTGTGAGGGATCGTATAGTAGCGATGAGTTTGCCGAGTCTTGCTCCGCTCTTGTAGAGACTCATTAGATATCTTCTTCCGTAGTTTAATCAAAGCATCCATGATTGCTTCTGGGCGGGGAGGGCAACCAGGGATATAAACATCGATGGGAAGAATTTTATCAGCCCCACGAATAGCAGTATAAGAATCAGCGCTGAACATTCCTCCAGTAATCATGCACGCACCCATCGCAATTACATACTTCGGTTCGGGCATTTGTTCGTAAAGACGACGGGTAGGTGCAGACATTTTCATATTCAGCGTGCCTGCCAAAATGATTAAGTCGGCTTGGCGGGGACTCGCACGAGGAATTAAGCCAAACCTGTCAAAATCAAACCGCGAACCAATCAGGGCAGCAAATTCAATAAAGCAGCACGCAGTGCCATAAAGAAGAGGCCACAAACTCGACAGCCGCGCCCAGTTATAGAGGTCATCTACTGTCGTCAAAATTACGTTTTCAGACAGTTCTTTAGTAACCTCATAGCGCCCAACAGGAAATGATAGCGGCTCTTGGTTAGAGGAACTATCGCGATCGTTTTGAGCAGAATTCATCACGGTAACCCAAAATTTGCCTAACCGATTAAAAGAGTTGCAATCTCACCCTTTATTCTCTTTGCTCTCTTGCTAAGCTACCTTTCTTTATATAGCTTATCCTTCTATCGGTAGAAATAGATTAATGTTACATTAACATGTGATCTCGAATACAGTCATGTTAAATAATTGTTATTTGAACTCAAAAATAGTCAATTGAATCGATTTTGGGTTCATTGTTAATTGCGAGCGATCGCTAACAATGCAACTTTGTATTCACGATTACAGGTTGACTTAACATAAAACAAATCCTTTTGGTAGAAGGCAAACCCATTCTTCGGTTAGACGGTGAGCCGAATAATAACAGTTAATTTTTTAGTAAAGACACCGCTGGGAGTTTGTACGCGGTAAGTAAAACAACGATTCTTTTGAATCGCAAAACTAGAGCCATGTTCCTCGGAAGTGTCAACACTGCCTTTGTTTTCTGCGATTACAAACTCCCAGTTTATTTCTAACATTCAGACGAGGATGATAAATTATGCGGATCAATATAATGTCTAGACCCAAGTATGACAAAAATCAAACCGTATTTTTTCTTGGTGGTCTAGGAACGATCAAAAACTACAAACCCGAATCAAATACTTGGAATTATGCTATAGAAATGGAAATGGGACCCGAACCGTATTTTGGCAGGTTAGGCAACGAAACAACTGTCCTACTCGATGAAGCAGATATTACAGGTGCGCTGAATTAACCTACGCCTCCAGACTAGAATAACTCGCCAGATTATCGCTGAGCAAAAAGCAAGACATTCCCACCAAAGACAGATTAAAATCATTGATTAACCTGGCACAGATCGAAGTAGGGTAGGGATTGCCCAACCTAATATTGGCGAACTCAGCCAAGGAGTAAATATGAAAGAATCTTGGATAGTCATTGGAACCATAACCTTTTTAATCGCGCTAGGGAGTGCTTTGATTAAACCCCGCGATATCTCTTGGACAAAACGTTTAGACAGACCAAAATGGCTATTTTTTGAACCGGCAATCCCTTTCATCTGGACTTTTGTTTTCGCCTGTGGAGCGGCGTCAGCAGCTATCATTTGGGACAAAGACCCAGGTAGTTTTACAACTTGGGTAATCATGAGCTTTTACCTGATAGTAGAAATTGTCACCGTCGCTTACATTCCTGCTACCTTAAGGCTGCGTAGTCTCACCGTTGGCACCGTTTTAGGAATACTTGGCGTAATCTTTGGAGTTCTGGTAACGCTAACAGTTTGGCCTATTTCCGGATGGGCGGCTTTGTTGCTGGTTCCTTATTTAATTTGGACTCCGATTGGAACTTATACCACTGGGCAGATGATTGATTTAAACCCTGATGCTGCTTAAGGCAGAATGATATTGTAGGGGCGGGTTTTACCAACAATCTATCGCTAAAACTTTTATCGTATATAAACCCGCCCCCAGGACGATCGCATCGTAGGGGCGGGTTTTACAGATAATCTATCGCTAAAACTTTTATCGTATATAAACCCGCCCCCCCAGAGTGCAATCCACAGATCGATAAGTCCAAAGAACGAGGGTTAATTTGAAAAACTTACCTCGCTTGAAAGATTCAATCGCGCGGTTGAGTTTTCTAGACTGAGGTTATCAAGCAAAAGTTTTGAGAAAGCTTTGGAGTTACCATGTCTCAAGCTCAAGAAAACGAAATTAGGCAACCCGTTAGCGTCGATCATCATAGCAAAGAAGAACCAACCGTTAAAGAAAGAAATTTAACCGCAAATCCGGGCGATAGAATTGCCGACCAACCTCAAACAATTGAAGAAAAAGCAAAACAAGTCGCTGTAGACTCTCCCGACATTACGGGCGACCATATTACAGTGCCTACCTATTTTGTTGTAGAAGAACCCGATGGAGAGAAAAAGGCACTCCACCACGTAAAAGACGCAGAAGAAATTTCCGATGTAATTCGTCAAGCACGAGTTGACGAAAATGGCAATCGGGTTTGGTGGTAATTAACGCAAGTTGCTAGTTAATAGTTGTGGCAGTGGTAATTGGTAATTGGTAATTGGTAATATTTCCATTACCCATTACCTATTACCCATTACCCATTACCAGTGTCTTTTGATGGGAATAGCAACTTGAGTTAATAGTCAATATTCAGTGGGTAGGGGCGAAGCTCCTACCCACTTACTTACAGCGGATTGCAGCCGTATTAGGTACGGCGCTTTGTTTGTGTAGCGGCACCCTTAAGGGTGCCGCTACACAAACAAAGCCTTTTAGGCTGTACCTCAGAATGGTTGAAATCCGCTGTATTGCTTTTTTTGGCTAATCATTGCTCTCGTGTTTTTTTTGCAAAGCATTAATTGCTTTGAGAATTAGAACGCAGCTAATGCTGTGGGTAATAGCGCTATCCATTACCATTTGTCCGGCTACATTTAAGGGAAGTTTGACGGTTTTTATCGTTTCCGTACCTTCTCTTTTTGTTTTGGTGAATGTTAACTGTTTGGCTAAAAATAAATGGGCGGGACAGTGAACAATTGAAGTATCCACATTTACTACACCCAATTCAATCCATTCTTCAGCTTGGATACCCTGTTCTTCTAAAAGTTCGCGTAGCGCGGCTTCGACGGGTGATTCATCCTCATCAATTGCACCGCAGACGACTTCGATACTTTCTTTACCCAAGGCATAGCGAAATTGTTGAATCAGGTATACAATACCATTGTTATCTAATGGCAGAATAGCAACCCCCGGTTTCATCTCGACCGTGGCATACATGCCTGACTGCCCATCGGGTTGAATAACTTGGTCTTCTCGAACGTAGATATATTGATTGTCGTATTTGTGGGAAGTTTCTTGGATTGTCCAAGCGCCGTGGTTTTGTTCCACGTGGTTTTGTTCCATCATAAGGTTGCTTGATATAGTTGAGGGAAATTCCTTCAATTAAACGGCAAAAACAAAACTAAAAAAGTTTTGTACTATACATTTACCATTTTAATTATTTACTTAAAAAGTCGCTATAAAATCATCAAAGTCATCTAAAAAAAGAAAAACTCGGTTAATAACCGAGTTTTTCAATTAATGAATGCATTTTTTAGCGCAAAGAAGTGGGAATCACTTCTGGCTTATCGTCTAAAGAAAGCAGGAATTCGATTAAATCGGTTTGCTCCGAGGTGGTGAAACCTGCTTCCGGATCAACCCAATAGTTGTGTCCGCTACCGTCTACATTGGATAGTTGCAAATCCGGATTGGCGCGATTGTTGGCGATCGCACTTTCCCTCAACTTCCGATCCACCAACACCCGCAAACTCGCCGCCGGATCGGGTAATATCCCGCGCATTAACGTGCCTGCCATGCCGATTTCGTCGGATTTGGCGACTCGGAAGCGATCGCTCCTCTCATCCATCTCAATCGCCGCAGCTACCGCCGCCACGCCACCATCGTGCAAATAAGGCGCGGTTACGTGCAGTCCGATCAAACTCGGTACTTTATATCCTCCCGCCTGGTTATTAATTCCAAACGCAAGTTGCTGTGCTTTCTGGGGTGTAATCTCGGTCGGGACGGGTAATTCGGGCGCGTTGGGGGGTACGGGCGCATATACGCTACTCGGATACGTCTTTGGATCGATGAAAGAGCGCGCAATGGGTGCTAATGTAGGCGCGCGGGATGGTTGCGTACCGATTTCATTTTGCCCAATTACATCGTGGTTCGTGAAATAGCGCCCGCTGTGACAATCAACGCACCCAGCGCGAAAGAACACCGCCGCGCCTCGCTCCACCGACTCCCTATCCGTAGAAAAATTGGGCGGTGGTGCTAAAGTATTCTGCCAAGCAGACATCGCATTTAGTTGTTTCCCAACTGGAAATCTGGGAGAATTTGCCATCAATCCATCGAGCATAAACGGCGAACCTTTTGGATATCCGGGCATCCGAATTACTTCGTTGAGTGCAGGTTCCCCCGGCGTCGGATCGTTTTTATGAAAAAATTCGGCAGGTTTTGCACCTTCTGGCAACCGAAAAGCGGGATTTGCTGCATTTTGCAAAATTACGCCTAAATATGTTTCTTTATCGATACCTAAAGTTGGCAAACTACTATCTGCCCCAGTGGTAGCATCCGAGTTGGTAGCGTGGACGTTACTATTAAGCGTTGTCAATCCGTGAAACCAACCAATAGCAGAATGTCCGCTCCAACCATAAGGCCAAGCATCAAAAGTATAGGAAGATGGATTTTGGGAAGGATTATTTACCAAGGTTGCGGTAGAGTCAAAATTACCCGGAGGCCAAGTTAAAAATTGTGCATCAACGGCATCTTCTAAAGTTTTAATATCTGGTAAGCGAGATGCATTTCCTGTGGCGTCGATGTAAGTTCGATCTCCCGGCGGAATTTGCAGCGGATTAACACTTGTATGGCGAAACATTGCCGCCGAATTAGTGGCAAATGCCAGTACTAAACCGGGGTTGATATCGTTATTTGGTGCGCCTTCTAAAATGCGCCCGGTTTTTTGATCTACCGCAGCGTGACACATGGCGCAGGTAATGCCAACTCGCACTTTCCCGTGCTGAATGCTGGGACGAATTCCCAGGGGAATAGCTAAACCTCCTGCCACGTCTAATCCGGTATTTAATAACGTGCCTGCTTTAAATGTACGGGAGCCAATCGTGACATCTTTATCCAGGGGAACTTGCAAATTTGTGGTAGGCTTGCCCCCAAGGGATGCGATCGCGCGCGTCATACTCCAAATATTAATCGGCCCATCCAGCACGCCCACCACATCCGTGAGAAAGATTTCATTCTTAAAAGTTTCCCCGTAAAATGCCCTGCGCCCCAGAGTCAGTAAATCTTCCGTCACCTCCACCGCCCCATTTTCAGGCAATAGTAAAGCGCGCCCTTCTTCGGTTTGTTTTAGTCGCGTCGCCTGCTGTTTATCAATCTGGTAGCCTAACACATCAAACTCGCCGATTTCTTGCGGTGTCGGCTGCGTCAATGGCGTAAAAGTACTGCCAACGCTTGGCGTTACGGAAAAAGCAATTTCAACCTGGTAAGCTAACAATCCTATGATAACAATTAAGGCAAGCAAAATAACAATCGGACGCAGTTTCATAGATTTTTTTGCTAATTGCTAATTGCTAATGGTTAATGGGTAATAGGTAATGGGTAATAGGTATTTTATTATATGCAATTACCAATTACCAATTACCAATTACCAATTACCAATTCTTCCTAACGACTGCCGACGGGTTGACCTTCGGTTGTGGCAATTTCGCCAGCTTCGATTATTTGCTTGAAGCGGCGCAAGTCGTCTCCAATTTGTTGTTCTGGTTCTTCGCCGAAAAGTTTGGCAACTGCTGCACCAATTGCGCCACCCGGCGGGTTATATTCTATCACTACTTTGACTTCCGTACCCCGTCCATTTGGTGCGGGTTGAAACCGCACAAAACCAGAGTTATCAATATCTGCACCTTCAACGGAAGCCCAAGCAATTAAATGGTTTTCTTGGTCGTTGATAATTTCTGCATCCCATTCAACGCTATTGCCTAGAGGGGCGTTGGCGATCCAATGCGATCGCTTTTCATCGTACACCTTTACGTGTTTGAGATGCTTCATAAACCGGGGCAAGTTCTCGAAGTCGTGCCAAAACCGATATAGTTCTTCTGGCGATGAGTTAATCGTTACCGTCTTTTCTACTTTAATGCTTTGGTTCATATCGGTTGCTTCTTTTTGTGCAGTCACACCGCGATAAACTAATCCCCCACCCGCCAGCGCCATTAGCGCGCCCCGTAGAGATCTTTGCGATAAACCATAAAGCACGAGTGCGCCACCGCCAATTAACGAACCCCAGTTTGCGGTATCGCCCTTGTCCGGCGTTGCTTGTTTGACAATATCTTTTGGCGTTGTTTCCATTTTTTTATCCTCATGCGTGCTGCGCGTAGCGCCAACGTTATCAATCTACTGTCATCAATCTATATCTGTTACTTTTTTTGCTCGTCTGTCTGTAGGTACAAGCCAAAGTTTGTAGCTACCTTGTCATTATAAATCCTGCTTCGAGTTGCGCGCGCTTACTGGTTTTTTTCAGTTCATACTTTAGATAGATGCCAAAGATTTTGGTTTATTCATTAGATTTTTGCTGGTTGAGACTGCCAACCAGGTTAACGATAAAGTCGCTCGCTTGGTAGAGGGCTATATAAATATTAAATGGTAATGTACTTGTAAAAGAAAATACCTTTGGATAGATTATCCTGGTTCGCGCGATCGCTTTATGGATAAAAACCAAAATCAAGTCGGAAATTTGATCGTTGCTGGAATACTCCTGGGTATGGGCGGAGCCGGATTTTTTGATGGCATAGTTTTGCACCAAATCCTGCAATGGCATCATATGCTAACGAGCGTTAAACCCGCCACACCCATGCCTAATTTTGAAATAAACACGTTTTGGGATGGCTTATTTCACGCTTTTGATTATGCGCTTACTGTAGCGGGCGTGACATTCTTGTGGCGCGCCGCGTCTCTAAGCAACACTCGCTTATCTTTAAAAACTTTTGTTGGGTCATTGCTCATCGGTGCAGGGTCGTTTAACTTTATTGAAGGTATCATCGACCACCAAATTTTGGGTATTCATCACGTCAAACCAGGCCCGAATCAGCTAGCATGGGATATCGGCTTTCTTGTCGTTGGTGTAGCGCTGGCAGTTAGTGGCTGGATTTTGTTGCAAACAAAACAACAGAAGGCCACAACTTAATGCTAAAAAGTAGTCATAAAGGGCAACCCGGCAATAAAAGAAGCGACGCAAGTCCAGATATAAAAACCTTCGAGATCTTCTTGGTCGAGGGCAGATTTCATTTGCACGATTGAGAAAGGAAATAATAACAACAGCAGCAGCAGAAGAACGGCGGATTCTGAAGCAGACATCATTGCACCTGGTATATTATTTAATGTAGATTTTGAACTGTCAATCTCAGCTGTAACTCTCTCTATAGGTAGAATGCGGTAATTGGATTAATATCATATCAGGTGGCATCGGTAGTTGAGCCGGGGCTACTTTAACGAAATATGCAAGTGCTTCCAATCAATCGGTTGAGCAAGTAGGGGCTACTTTAACCAAATATGTAAGTGGTTCCAATCAATGGTTGGTAAAAACCGCCCCTACAGCTGGTTCCACGGATTGATTGGTAAAATTGACAATTACCCATTACCAATTACCAATTACCCATTACCAGTACCGCACCAACCTAATTTTTCTAAGTGCCGAAGACAGATTTTGCCGTTGATTTGAGAGCATTGCCCGCATCAGCCAGCGTTTGAACAATTGAGCGCTGATTCTGTAAGAAAACGCGAGCGCAATTGCGCCCTGGCATTCCGGAAATTGACCCGCCTGGATGAGTTCCCGCCCCGGTCAAAAACAAATTTTCAATCGGGGTTTTATAGTTGGCTAATTCCGGCAAAGGGCGGAAGAACATCATCTGATCTAACGTCATATCGAGATGATAGTAATTGCCCTTCAAGAAGCCCAAACGCTCTGCGAGTTCGGCAGGACTTTCTACATGACGGGCAATGATAGAGTTTTTCAGATTCGGTGCATAATCTGCCAATTTATCCAAAACTTTATCGGCGACTTTGTGCTTTAATTCGTCTGTCCACCCCGTGCCTTTTAACCCCGTACCTTCTGCACCTTTAATTTGATAGGGGGCAAAAAATTCGATCCACAGCGTATGCTTGCCTTCTGGCGCCATTGTTGGATCTACTACTGTAGGCACGACGGCAAACATAGAGGGATCTTCGGGAATTCTGCCAATGTCTGGATCGGTGTGAGCTAATTCTACATGGTCTACCGAGTCCGCAATTAAAATAGCGCCGGTGAGATATTCATCTTTATGGTCATGATAGACAAAGCGAGGAAGTTCGGATAAAGCGCAGTCAATTTTGAGGATGCTTTCGTTATGATTAACGATGCGACGAGAGATGCGTTCACGAAGTGTGGCGTCAGCCGTATCGCGCAACTCCGTATCTGCCCTATCCACATCTCTTTCATCGATTAATTGTAAAAACAAACGCTTAGCATCAATACTAGAAATTACACCGCACTTTGCTCTATATTCCTTACCATTCGCCAGTCGAACGCCCACCGCTCGATTATTATCTACCAAAACTTGTTTAACTTGTTGCTCGGTGAGGATGACTCCGCCTAGACTCATAACTAACCTCACCAATGCCTGCGTTAATGCACCAGTACCCCCCCTTGGTCTGGCAACGCCAGGATTGTGACGCATTGCCATCATAATAGAACCAACCGCACCCGTTTTTTGAGAAGGAGGTAAACTCAATTCCGATGCTTGACGCGCCAAGGGAGCTTTGACAAATTCTTCATCAAAATACTCGTTTAATAAATCCATCGGACTGGTGAACATTGTCCGCACCAAGTCCAATATTTTATCGGGGGGTCCCATCAAAGAAAACATGTCTTTAAGCTTTGCCGCATCAAAATTTCCCGATATATTAATTAACGATTTTGGCGGCGCGTTGAACATGGGAATCAGCATCCCCAAAACCCGCTGCCAAAAGTCGATAAATTCAGCGTATTTACGCGCATCTCTGGGACTGTAACGGGCAATTTCAGCGCAAGTTTGCTCAACGGAACGGTAAGCAAGGAAATATTTTCCATCCGGATGGGGACAAAAAACGGTGGGGTCATAGAAAAGATATTCCAACCCGTATTTGTTTAACTCCAGTTCTTGAACAACTGGTCCCAAGTGAATAAATATATGGTCAATGGCGCAAGGGTTAAATTTAAAGCCTGGGGCTGCTTCTTTTAAGCTTTCTTCTGTTGTTGAACCTCCCCCAGGAATTGGCTGTTTTTCTAATAATAAAACCTTATAGCCAGCCTTTAGTAGGTAAGCAGCACAAACTAGCGCGTTGTGTCCTGCACCAATTATTACAACGTCGTATACTTCCATTTTTGCAGCTCCAGCGCTCGGTTTTTTCTGTTGAGAAATTGCTATTTCTGGCAGGCTTACAGCGGATTGCTTTTCGAGTGCGAGTGAAGGAAAGCCTTAAGGCTTTGTTTGTGTAGCGGGTGCGTTAACGCACCCGCTACACAAACAAGCCGTACCTCATACGGCTGCAATCCGCTATATAACAAAAACACCGCTTCTGTCAAAAGATTAACCTTCGCTTGTTTGCTTAACTTCTAACCCAAGAGAGAATCTAAAATTTAACTAAATTTGTATCGACTAACACAGTTATGCTTGAAACGATCGTGATAATTCTGGCTAAGTGACTAGAGCATTAAAAAAAAATACCGGAGGTGAAATCGTATTTAGTCCTGTGGTAACCAAGGTTTTGATCGGGAGGTCAAATTATGTTTGCTCTAGAAGATTTTGTGCTTCATAAACCTACTGGGCGACTTGGGAAAGTGATTGGCTACGGACATCAAATACTCAATGGGGTTTATATGACAACGCTGAAAGTATTAGTGTCTGAAGCTTCAGATTGCGAAAAGAAAGGTTTTGTAAAAGAAGACTTGTATTCGGCATGGATTCAAGCGGTTAAGAGTTAGAACATGTAGGGTGCGTTAGCTTTCTTCGTAACGCACCATGTTCTTAATCAATCGCCGACAATGCGATTCGCCCTTTGGGCGATCCGCTTCGCGGAATCGCGCGATGAAGCTACGTTACCAACCTGCGTCACTTGTTGTTTTAACGGATAGGTATTGTTTTTGACTTGCTGCTCAAGTTCTTCGATAAATTGGTAAATATCTGCCAGCAATTTGTCAATCGTTACCGTTTTATCAACTTCAGTATTTGACTCGACTTTCATGTTTCGCCTCACAGTTTTAGCACCCTGATATTCCAGCTTTTATTTACCTTTGATACCTGGATCGGTTTTGTCTTTATCCCGATTTAAAAATTCTTTCTTACTCTCATTCAGAGGTTGCTCGAGATTGAGCTTTTCTTTGATGTTATCAGCCGCACTTTTGAGTTTGTCTCTGGAATTTTCAATTAGGTCGGGTTTTTGATTTCCATCAGCTTTGGTATAAGTCGGTAGCCGATCGTTATCGGGATCGACGGCGTAAGAACTGCTGTCAATTGTTAGCAAGGGTAAAGCATGAGCTGGCAAAGGATTCCCAAAGCTAAGAGAAACATTGATTAAAAACGCAGTTACTACGATAACTCTAGTTAAAATTGCGCGGGCTAGAACGCTTTGTAGCCAGGAAATTACTCGATTCATAGATTCCTCCTTATTTTGGTAATTGGTAATTGGTAATTGGTAATTGCTAATTGCTAA
>DNGJ01000446.1:981-2429 GCA_003486305.1 Cyanobacteria bacterium UBA11371 | reverse complement strand
TAATTGGTAATTGCTAATTGCTAATTGCTAATTGCTAATTGCTAATTGCTAATTGCTAATTGCTAATTGCTAGCTGGCGGGCGAAGCATTTTTACTATTACCCATTACCGATTACCAATTACCCATTACCAATTACCCATTACCGCTTAAGGGCTACTACAAGCCTGGTTTCAACAGGACTTTGATGCAGTTGTCTTTTTTGTGCTTAAAAATTTCAAAGCCTTGTTTCGTTTCCTCTAGGGATAAGCGATGGGTAAAAACTTGGGATGGATCGATTTCACCTTCTAAAACTCGACCCAGCAACATCGCCATGTATTTCTGACCGAACATTTGCCCCATTTTGAAGGTCAAGCCTTTATTAAAAGCTGCACCCATCGGGATTTTGTCTACAAAACCACTGTAAACACCCATGATAGAAAGAGTGCCGCCTTTGCGACAAGCTACCATCATTTGTCGCAGTACTGTAGGGCGATCGGTTTCTAATCTTACCGTCTGTTTTGCTTCGTCGTAAAATCCTTCTAAACCCATGCCGTGTGCTTCTAATCCTACGGCATCAATGCAGGCATCGGGGCCGCGCCCGCCGGTCATTTCTTTAAGTGCTTCGCCTGCATCAATTTCTTCGTAATTAATTGTTTCTGCATTGGCGAATTCTTTAGCCATTTGCAAGCGTTCTGGAACTCGGTCGATGGCGATAACTCTTTCTGCACCTAACATGTAAGCGCTTTTCATGGCGAATAATCCCACCGGGCCACAACCCCAAACTGCTACGATATCTCCGGGCTGTATATCGCACATTTCTGCCCCCATGTAACCCGTGGGAAAAGCATCGGAAATAGGCAGTAATTTTTCGTCGGGAATGCCTTCGGGAACTTTGATTGCACCGTAGTCGGCAAATGGTACGCGCACGTAGTCGGCGAAAGCACCTGCATAGCCGCCAAAGGCATGAGAGTAGCCGAAAATGCCCGATGTGCCAAAGCCGTAAATTTTATCTTGTATCCAGGCGTTGGGGTTGGAGTTATCGCATAGCGACCACTTTTGTTGCTGACAAAACCAGCATTGACCGCAGCCGATAATCGAAGAAACAACTACGCGATCGCCTTTCTTTAATTTCTTAACTTCGCTGCCAATTTCGACGACTTCTCCCATAAATTCGTGACCGATAATGTCACCTTTTTTCATTGTGGGAATGTAGCCGTCGTAAATATGCAAATCCGACCCGCAAATCGTTGCCGATGTGATTTTTAAAATCGCATCTCGCGGGTTGAGAATTGTTGGATCTGGTACGGTTTCAACCCGCACATCGTTCGCACCGTGCCAGCAAACTGCTTTCATTTTTTTTCTCCTTTTTTGATTTTTTTACGGTACTAGCTTAGCCAGCCAATCTGACAAACTCGGTATTACTAATTGACCAAAATCACCATCAATGCGGTTGTATCCATCAATTGGCT
>DNGJ01000446.1:0-854 GCA_003486305.1 Cyanobacteria bacterium UBA11371 | reverse complement strand
TTTTACGGTACTAGCTTAGCCAGCCAATCTGACAAACTCGGTATTACTAATTGACCAAAATCACCATCAATGCGGTTGTATCCATCAATTGGCTCGAAGACGTTATCGGGTGCATCTTCGGATTTCGGCTCGTTTGTTCGCTGTCCCGCAAAACCTATTAGCAGTAACAAATTATCGACGAGTGGCGGCGAAACTCTTTGCAATAGATCCAATATTCTGCCCACATCGCCGACGATAAAATCGCGAGTTGGATGTTCGGCGGCGTAGAGGATGGCATCGGTAACCAATCTGGGGTCGTAATAGGGCGGTATTCCTGTTGGTTTAACGCCTAGTTTGGTGCGAACTTTGTTGTAGTAGGGGGTGTTAATTACCGCAGGTAATATGCTCGTGATGCTGATAGGAATTCCTTCGTGCATCAGTTCGACGCGCAAAGATTCTAAAAAGCCTTCTAAAGCATGTTTGGCGGCGCAATAGGGACTTTGTAGCGGCAAACTGCGCCTACCTTCCATTGAGGAAATACAGATTAATGCGCCGCGTCCTTGTTGTTTGAGATAAGGTAGTGCTGCCTTTGCGCCGTATACTTGCCCCATCAAGTTGACATCGATAACGCGCTGAAATTCTTCTGGGGCGATCTGGTCGAACGTGGCGAGGATGCCGGTAGCGGCGCAGTGTACCCAGGTATCTAGTCGCCCGTATGCATGGGTGGCTTTTTGCGCGATCGCATTCACTTGGTCGAAATTCGCCACATCCGCCACAACTGCGATCGCTTCGCCCCCATTGCTTTGAATCTCCTCTACCAACGATTTCAATCCTTGTTCGTTGCGCGCCGCAACAACTACTTTTGCCCCTTTGCG
>DNGJ01000349.1 GCA_003486305.1 Cyanobacteria bacterium UBA11371 | reverse complement strand
CAAATTTGCAGCGATTTAGCCGGACACGAAGTCACGGTACAATTTACACCCCACCTGATCCCGATGGTGCGCGGTATTTTGGCAACCGTTTACGCCACCCTCCGCGATCCCGGTCTGGTGCGCGAGGACTTATTGACAATTTATACCGCTTTTTACCGAGCATCCCCTTGGGTAAAAGTCCTTTCCAGCGGCGTTTATCCCCAAACCAAGTGGGCGTGCGGCACTAACAATTGTTACATCGGCCTCGAAGTTGACCCCCGTACAGGACGGATCATCGTCATGTCAGCAATTGATAACTTAATCAAAGGTCAATCCGGTCAAGCCATCCAGTGTTTAAACCTAATGATGGGTTGGGAAGAAACCCTGGGATTACCACAGCTGGGATTTTATCCTTAATGGGTAATAGGTCATTGGTAATGGGTAATTGGTAATTGGGTAGTAGGTAATTCATTACCCATTACCCATTACCCATTACCCATTCCCTACTTCGGTCCTAACCCAACCGCACCGGCATAAACCGCTTGGTCGCCCAATTCTTCTTCAATTCGCAGCAGGCGGTTGTATTTAGCAACTCGTTCGCTGCGACACAGGGAACCCGTTTTGATTTGTCCGGCACGAGTCGCCACGGCGAGGTCGGCGATCGTGGTATCTTCGGTTTCGCCGGAACGGTGGCTGATAACGGAACGATAGCCGTTGCGCGTTGCTAGGTCGATGGTTTGTAGGGTTTCGGTTAACGAGCCAATTTGATTGAGCTTAATCAAAATCGCATTTCCGGCTTTTGTCTCGATGCCTTGTTTTAAGCGCGTGGCGTTGGTAACAAACAAGTCATCGCCTACCAATTGAACGCGGGAACCGATTTTATCGGTTAGCAGCGTCCAGTGTTGCCAATCTTCCTCGTGCAATCCATCTTCAATCGAAACAATGGGATATTGCCCTACCAAAGTTCCCAGATACTCGATAAACTCTTCTGGGGCGTGGGCTGACCCATCATAAACATATTGACCCTCTTTATAGAATTCGCTCGCGGCGACATCCAATGCGAGGGCGACTTCTTCCCCTGGTCTATAACCTGCTTTTTCAATCGCAGCTACCAGCAAATCCAAAGCCACCTGATTTGACTCTAGATTGGGCGCAAAGCCGCCTTCATCCCCCACACCCGTCAGCAAACCTTTGTCATCCAACACCTTGCTGAGGGTGGCGAATACTTCAGCACCCCAGCGCAGCGCTTCCCGGAACGAAGGCGCACCAATTGGCACAATCATGAATTCTTGAAAATCGACGTTATTCGCTGCGTGAGCGCCACCATTGATGACGTTCATCAAGGGGACGGGTAACAAATTTGACAATGGCCCCCCCAAGTAGCGGTACAGCGGGATCGTCAACGCGGCGGCACTTGCTTTCGCGGCGGCAAGGGAAACCGCTAGAATCGCATTGGCTCCCAGATTGGATTTATTTGGGGAACCGTCTAACTCGATCATCGTGCGATCGAGGAATTCTTGGTTCAGGGCATCGAGATCGAGCAATTCGGGGCCAATTTTTTCGTTGACGTTCTGCACCGCCGTGAGGACGCCTTTACCGCCGTAACGGCTTTTATCCCCATCGCGCAGTTCGTGGGCTTCAAACGTGCCGGTAGAAGCGCCGCTGGGGACTTGGGCAATTCCGGCAACGCCATTGGCGAGGTGGACTTCGGCTTCCACAGTAGGACGCCCGCGCGAATCGAGAATTTCTCGCGCTTGAATGTAATCAATGGCAGTATTTAGGGTATCAGTCATGGCGTTTAACCTCGTGTAGGGCTGCGATCGCGCGCCGCTTGTATTCAGGACTCTTATCCTACAGCCGATCAATATCCGAACGATCAGATCGATCGTTAAGCATATGGGTTTAACCGCCCCTTCCCCCTGAGATTAAACATGTCTACTGATTTCGGTAATGGGTAATTGGTCATCTACGACGAAACCTATCCAAATCACCTTTGTTTCTATCTCTACGAACAAACCCGGTTTCTAGCTGGGACGCCCTAAAATGAAGAAAAGTTAAAAATTCGGAGTTGCGTACCATGCGAATGCTACACACCATGCTGCGCGTCGGTAACCTGGAAGAGTCGCTCAAGTTCTACTGCGACGTTTTGGGCATGAAGTTGCTTCGCCAAAAAGACTATCCAGATGGCAAATTTACCCTCGCTTTTGTCGGATACGGCGATGAGGAAGACCACACCGTCATAGAATTAACCTACAACTGGGGCGTCGAGCAGTACGATCTCGGTAACGCCTACGGTCACATTGCTCTTGGTGTTGATGATATTTACACCACCTGTGAAGAAATTAAAGCTCGCGGCGGTAAAGTAGTACGCGAACCTGGTCCGATGAAACACGGTTCCACGGTAATCGCTTTTGTCGAAGACCCCAATGGATATAAAGTTGAATTAATTCAACTCGGTACTCAAGGTTCTGCTCGCACTAACAGCGAAGCCAAACCAGAAACAGTAGGTAGCAAATAATATCTGTTTGTTTTTCCCTCATCAAAAAACCCGGTTTCTCTCAACAATACCTTCGCCAATCGTCTGAAACGCCCACACCCTTAAGGGTGTGGCTACACAAACAAAGCAAGGCGTAGCGGGCTAAAATTCTTACAGGCTGCCTCCGCCGCCTTTGAATGCAATAGCGACACGCTTAAGGGTGTCGGATTATGGCGAAGGTATTGTCTAAAGAAACCGGGTTTTTTAACCAAACTTTGTAGGGGCACGGCGTAGATAAGCGTTGATTTTTACTAATAATTTCTGTAATGCCGTGCCCTTACAATTTATGGTTTAACCACTTTTTTCTTCTTATTAGAAGCTGCAACAAAACCACCTGTGACTAATAGGGCAAGAATCGTACTTGGTTCGGGTACGCTTGCAGAAGAAGGAGTTTGACCAAATATATCTGCGCGCCCGCGATCGCTTAAACGACCTGCTTTAATTTGATACGCAACTCGTGCGCCCCTTGTAGCTTCAGCAAAAGCAGCCTGGGTAAACGTCATCGTCGATTTACCAGACAGGGTAAAGTCACCCGTCAATCCACCGATCGCGATATATTTTAACGTGTCGGAACTGTTAGATTCTAAGGAATTGATCGATTGACCGTTTAGTCTCAAATCGCTAATCAACATGCTGCCATTATCCGCTCTTGTCCGCAAAAATAAATCTGTAAAAGGAGCGGTAAAACTAGAACTGGTTAACACTCTATTGCCTACCGTATAAGTCACTTGCGAACCAGTAACTTGTAGGAGGAAATCTACCGCTTGACCGCTGGTAAATCCATAGTTGCTGGAAGCTACACCTGATAAACTGCGGGTATAGGGATTTGAATAAACCGCATCAAAGATATGCAGTTCTGTGTCTCCACTCCAAGGGTTTTGACCTTGAACTGCGTTGTTGCCGATTTGGCTTTGAACCACAAATTCCTCCCGATAATCTCCGCTTGAAATTAAAGATTCAAATTGGGAATCTGTGTATTCTGGCGCATATCTAATTGTAAACGCGCTGGCTGTCGAAGGTAATGAGAATAAACCTATGGTTGTGGCTGCTAAGGCGAATAAGGCTTGACTTACGCGGTTCATTTTTTTGCTCCCTGTTGGAATTGGAATCACATTATGTAACGCAAGTTGCTTATAAACGACGTTGCTAATTGCTAATTGCGAGCTTGCTCATACAGAATTTTTTGTGATTGACCCATTGGCCATTAGCCATTAGCTGCACGCCTTAAGGGTAACTAGCAACTTACGTTACGTATTAGCTTTTTGGCTAAAGCTTTATGGCAAAGTTTTTCAGCATTAAATGCACCCTGACCATTCAAATCATAGCAATGAATGGCAAAAATGAAGGCCAGACACATCAAAAATTTACTAAAAGTTTATTAATCAGGATAAAATTTAAACCGCGAATATTTGCTAGTTAAATAAAAACAAAAAAGTTAATCGTTCGAGGGATATTACTGTTAAAATTAACTCAATTCAGTAGTAACAACAGGCTCGTCAATCTGGAATTGTACGGGATTGGGTCAAGCCAAAGTGCCTGTAATAGTTCGTTGTTTGTTGTTGGGGGGCGCAGTAATGGTAGATTTTTGGTGCAAGATTGTTCTGGATCTCTTCCGTAAAGGCACATAATTCTTAAAATGGAAGAGACGCATCCTCTAGGCTGACAACAAACAGCCGGGGGAGTCAATACCATAGGGAAAATCGCACCATAAAGAGATTTTTAACCAATGCAGCCAACGGACGCTAATAAGTTTACTGATAAAGCCTGGGACGCAATAGTAAAATCGCAAGACGTAGCGCGGCGCTACCAGCAGCAGCAGCTGGAAGTCGAGCATTTGGCGATCGCTCTAGTCGAACAAGATGGTCTGGCGCAGCGGATTCTGGGACGATTGGGCGTAGATCCAGAGCGCATGACGCAGCAAATCGAAGCTTTCATGCGGACTCAACCGAGAGTACCCAAAAGCGACCAGTTATATCTGGGACGCAGTTTAGATGTCATGCTCGATCGGGCGGAAGCATTGCGGGAAACTTGGGGGGATGGGTATATCTCCGTAGAACACATGTTACTCGCCCTCGCCGAAGACGATCGCATGGGGCGTCGCTTGCTGCGCGGGTTCGATGTCGATGCTCAAAAACTAGAAGCGACAATCAAAGCGGTTCGCGGTTCGCAAAAAGTCACCAATCAAAATCCAGAGTCGCGCTACGAAGCACTGGAAAAATACGGACGGGACCTCACCGAACAAGCAAAAGCAGGTAAACTCGACCCGGTAATTGGGCGCGATGACGAGATTCGCCGCGCCATCCAAGTTCTATCGAGGCGGACGAAAAATAACCCGGTGCTGATTGGAGAGCCGGGGGTGGGGAAGACTGCGATCGCAGAAGGTTTAGCCCAGCGTATCGTTAATGGCGACGTTCCGGAATCCCTCAAAAATCGCCGCCTGATCTCCCTCGATATGGGTAGCATTGTCGCCGGTGCCAAATATCGCGGCGAATTTGAAGACCGTCTCCGCGCCGTTTTGCGCGAAGTCATTCACTCGGAAGGGCAAATTGTTCTATTTATCGACGAACTTCATACCGTCGTCGGTGCGGGAACCGGATCTCAAAGCGGGATGGATGCTTCAAATTTACTCAAACCAATGCTGGCGCGGGGAGAATTGCGCTGTATCGGCGCGACAACTCTGGATGAATACCGCAAATTTATCGAAAAAGATGCGGCTTTAGAACGGCGGTTTCAACAAGTTTTCATCGATCAACCAAACGTCGAAGATACCATCTCAATTCTGCGGGGAATTAAAGAACGCTACGAAGTTCACCACGGAGTTAAAATCACCGACTCGGCGTTAGTGGCGGCGGCGACGCTGAGCGATCGCTATATTTCCGATCGATTTTTACCAGATAAAGCGATTGACTTGGTAGACGAAGCCGCCGCCAAGTTGAAAATGGAAATAACTTCCAAACCAGAAGAGTTAGAAATCCTCGAACGCCGCTTAATGCAGCTGGAAATGGAAAAACTCTCCCTCGAAGGCGAAGGGAACCGTCTCGGCGCAACTTCGGGGACTTTCCGCGCTTCGGCGGAACGCTTGGAACGCATTCAAGCGGAAATGAAACAGTTACACGACAAACAGTTGGAACTGAACTCGCAATGGCAAGGAGAAAAGCAGCTACTAGAAGCTATTAATGCCATGAAAGAGGAAGAAGAGCAACTGCGCGTCTTAATCGAACAAGCGGAACGGGCTTACGACCTCAACAAGGCGGCACAATTAAAATACGGCAAATTGGAAACCTTGCAGCGCGATCGCGAAGCTAAAGAAACCGAACTCCTTAAGCTACACTCCCAAGGTTCTTCCCTGTTGCGCGAACAAGTAACCGAAGAAGATATCGCCGAAATCGTGGGAAAATGGACCGGAATTCCCGTTAACCGCCTCCTAGAGTCAGAAAGGCAAAAATTACTCCAATTAGAATCCCAACTGCATCAGCGAGTTGTGGGACAAGAAGAAGCCGTATCAGCCGTTGCGGCGGCGATACGCCGCGCCAGAGCGGGCATGAAAGACCCCGGACGCCCAATTGGCTCATTTTTGTTCATGGGACCCACAGGCGTCGGTAAAACCGAATTAGCCCGCGCTTTAGCCCATTCTTTATTCGACGCCGAAGACGCGCTCGTCCGCCTCGATATGTCGGAATATATGGAGAAGCACTCGGTTTCGCGGTTAGTTGGCGCACCTCCGGGATACGTAGGCTACGAAGAAGGCGGACAACTTTCCGAAGCGATTCGCCGCCGTCCTTATTCAGTAGTATTGCTCGATGAAGTGGAAAAGGCGCATCCGGATGTGTTTAATATTTTGTTACAAGTGCTGGATGATGGACGGATTACCGATTCCCAGGGAAGAACCGTAGATTTTCGGAATACGGTGATCGTGATGACGAGTAATATAGGAAGCGATCGCATCCTAGAGTTCGGCGGAGACGATAGCCGTTACGAAATCATGCGGAAACAAGTCATGGAGGCGCTCAGAAAGCAATTCCGTCCCGAATTCCTCAACCGCGTTGACGATATTATCCTGTTCCACGCCTTGGGACGCGGCGAATTGCGGCAAATTGTCGCAATTCAACTGCAACGCCTGCGGAAATTACTCGCAGACCAAAAAATCAGTCTGGAAATATCGAACGCCGCCGCCGACCATATCGTGGAAGCGGGGTACGATCCAGTGTACGGCGCGCGTCCGCTGAAGCGGGCAATACAGCGGGAATTGGAGAATGCGATCGCGACTAAAATCCTAGAAAACGCCTTCGTTCCCGGGGATACGATTTTTATCGATTACGCCGATAACGCCTTAGCGTTTAATAAAAAACAAACCTTGGGCTTGTCGGCTGCGGTACTACCAGTAGAACGGTAGAATAGAAGCTACGTGCAAGAGGCGGGTTGTGAAAAATTTGTGAAAAAATCATAGATTCACAACCCGCCTCTATCGTGGGGTGCATAGGGAAAAATCCACCTTAGAGCATTAGTTAAATTAATCAAACAGCTGTAAGGTTTATCAGTAAATGTGGGCATACTCGTAAAAAGAGCAAGTCCGTAGAAATCGGGATGCAGTTGCCAGCAAATTTTATGAACCCCCATCCAACCAAGATAGACTTCACCGTAGCCATCCCAACCTACAACGGGGAAAGGCGTTTACCAGAAGTGTTGGATAAACTGCTCAAGCAAATCAATGCCGAACACTTTGCTTGGGAAGTGATTGTGATTGACAATAACAGCACCGACCAAACAAGGAAAGTCGTTGAAGAATACCAAAAAAACTGGCCTTCAAACCATCCTCTGAGATATTGCTTTGAAGCTCAAAAAGGACTGTGCTTCGCCAGACAACGCGCCGTAGAAGAAGCTAAAGGCAAATTTGTCGGCTTTCTCGACGACGACAATTTAGCAGCACCAGACTGGGTAGGACAAGCATACGCATTTGGAATGGAGCGCGATCGCGTCGGTGCTTACGGGAGTAGAATCAAAGGTGAATTTGAAGTCAATCCTCCAAAAAACTTTGAAAGAATTGCGCCATTATTGGCAATCACAGATAGAGGCACGCAACCTTGCATCTACGAACCTAATAAAAAATTACTACCACCCGGAGCCGGATTAGTTGTACGCAAGCAAGCTTGGATGGAAAACGTTCCCACAAACCTGCTTCTCGGCCCAAAAGGCAATAATAAAACAATCCAAAGAGGAGAAGATTTAGAAGCAGTTTTATATATTCAAAAAGCTGGATGGGAACTTTGGTATAATCCCAAAATGTCCGTCGCTCATCGCATTCCCCGCGAGCGCCTAGAAAAAGATTATCTGCTGAAATTATGCCGCAACACCGGGCTGGCGCGCTATCACACCAGAATGCTTAGCGTCAAACCTTTTGGTCGCCCCTTGGCTTTCTTGCTTTATCTGCTCAACGATGTGCGAAAAATAATTTTTCACTTGTTGAAGTATAATGCAGCAATTCGCGACGATTTAGTATTAGCTTGCGAAATGCAGCTTTACCTCGGCTGTCTAGTCAGTCCTTTTTATATCTGGAACAAATACGGGCAAAAATAGTTAGGAAAACAGCTTGCCCTTGTGAAAAGCTTGTGTTAGCCTGAAGCCTATAGAATCGATGGCGACTCAGGTGGATTTTACCGTAACAATTTGTACTTATAACGGTGCAGAGCGCATCGGGGAAGTATTAGACCAACTGCAAAAGCAAGTTGGAACGGAAGGGATTGAGTGGGAAGTAGTGGTTGTAGACAATAATAGCAGCGATCGCACCGCAGAAGTCGTCGCTAGCTACGCACAAACCTGGCGCAAAGATAGTCAATTAAGATACATATTTGAACCCAAACAAGGAGTTTTCTACGCCCGCATTAAAGCCGTCGAGTCAGCACAAAGTAAAGACCTAATAGGTTTTTTAGATGACGATAATCTACCCGCAGAAAACTGGGTAGCCGAAGCTTATAAATTTGGTAAAGAAAACCCTCAAGTAGGAGCGTATGGAGGAATTATTCATGCCAAACTCGACGAAACACCACCACCTTACTTCGAGCAAGTCAAAGGATATTTAACCATTTTCAATCGCGGAAAAACAGCATTTTGCTACAAACGTTCGGATCGACCTCGGAGAATTCCTCCAGCACCCGGAGTAGCGATCAGAAAACAAACGTGGGAAGAAACTATACCGCCGCCAGAAAAACTCTTAATAGCAGGGAGAGATGAAAAAACAATGGCTGCTGGTGAAGATGCAGAAATGATGTTTTACATACAAAACAGCAAGTGGGAAGTGTGGCACAATCCCAAAATGGAAATATGGCATCACATTCCCTCCCATCGTTTAGAAAAAGATTATCTGCTTAAACTTGCGCGTGGCTATGGTTTTTCCATTCATCCCACCCGCCTAGCTCGATATTATCCTTGGCAAAGACCTTTCATACTATTATTAACACCATTTTATATCTTGCGGGATAGCTTAAAAGCTTTGAATTATTACCTGAGAAACAAAGACTCTATCTCAAAAGATTTTGGCAAAGCTTGTGAATTAGAGTGCCTGATAGGTCAGATTTACAGTCCTTTTATCAAATTATATTAGTTGAAAAAATGAAGATAGCTTACATTACCGAATTCGATATTAATAGCAATCAAAAGAATTGGCAGAGACATCAAATAGGTCATTGGGGAAGATGTTATTACATGGCTAAATCCCTAGAAGATGAACTGACAAGGCTTGAATATTTGGGGCCTTTAGCTAAAAAAGATGCCCTGTTACCGAAAATCAAATCGCGGTTATACAATAAAGTTTTAAAGCAAACTTACCACGCTTGGGCAGACCCGATTTTTAATAAAGATTATGCGCGTCAGATCGAGAAAAAACTATCAAAGATTAATGTAGATGTCGTGGTGTCTCCCGATATAAATTTTCTCGCTTATCTGGAATGCGATCGCTCCCTCATATTATGGGTAGACACCCTCTATACAGGCTTGATAAATTATTACCTAGATTACATGAATCTCTGCCAAGAAACTATCCACCATTTGAGAGAAATGGATAGGCTAACCTTGAATAAATGTACTAAAGTTATATTTTCATCAGACTGGATGGCTAAAAAAGCCATTGAAACCTATCAAGTTGACCCATCTAAAATTAATATAGTTCCTTTTGGAGCCAACATAGAATGTAACAGAACCCTCGAAGATATAAATAATCTAGTCAAAACCAGACCAAAAACACCATGTAAATTACTATTTATTGGCGTTGATTGGGTAAGAAAAGGCGGCAAAATTGCCCTGGAAGTCGCAAAAGAATTAAACGCAGCAGGATTAAGTACAGAATTAACAATAGTTGGTTGTCAACCGATTGCTAACGAACCAATACCCAACTTTGTCAAATATTTAGGATTTATCGATAAATCTAAAAAAGAAGGACTTGAAAAACTCGATCGTTTGTTAGCAGAATCCCATTTTCTACTCTTACCTTCACAAGCCGAATGCTACGGACACGTTTTTTGCGAAGCCAATTCTTTTGGACTCCCTTGTATAGCAACAGATGTCGGGGGAATCCCCAGTATTATTAAAGATAATTTGAATGGCAAAACTTTTCCAGTAACTGCTAGTATTTCCGATTACTGCGCATACATTTTTAATTTAATGAACAACTACCCAGACTATGAAAACCTAGCTATTTCATCATTTAACGAATACCAAACCCGATTAAACTGGAATGTAGCTGGTCAAACCGTTAAAAATATTTTGAACGAAATTATAAAGTAAAAAATATATGAAATTAGCTTACGTTACAACTTACGATGTTTTAAACAGTTCAAATTGGCCTAAATATCAAGTAGGACTTTGCGGTGCAGGTTATTACCTAGCGCAAGCCTTAGAAAAACAATCTGTCACCATTGACTATCTTAGCTCTTTCAAGAAAAAAGTTTCTCCCGTGACTAAAACTAAGTGGAGTTTTTATCGGTATTTGCTCAAAAAAGACTACTATCGCTGGGCTGAACCATTAGTACTGAGAGATTACGCCGATCAAATTTCCCAAAAATTGCCTAATTTTAATTCAGACATAGTGTTTTGTCCAGAAAATGCAGTCCCAATTGCCTATCTTGAATGCAAGCAACCAATTGTTTTGTGGACAGACTCAGCCTTGATAGGATTAATTGACGTATATCCATATTTGAGCAACCTGTGTAATCAAACAAAGCGCAATATATACGCCTTAGAAAAAGCCGCCTTAAATCGATGCAAATTAATCGTATATTGGTCGGATTGGGCGGCGCAAACAGCTATTAAAAATTACGGAATCGACCCCTCAAAAGTAAAAGTTGTTCCCGCTGGAGCCAATATAGAATGCAACCGAAACCTCGAAGACATTCGCAATATTGTTGATGCTAGAACCTCAAACATCTGTAAGTTATTATTTTTTGGTTTTGATTGGATTAGGAAAGGAGGAAATGTAGCCATTGAGGTCGCAAAAGAGTTAAATAAAATGGGTTTAGATACTGAATTGACCGTAGTTGGTTCCCCACCTCCTACCACTGATGAACCCTTACCTAGCTTTGTTAAATTCTTGGGATTTATCAGTAAATCCACCCCAGAAGGCGAACAAAAAATTAATCAATTATTAGCCCAATCGCATTTTTTAATCTTACCTTCGCAAGCCGAGTGCTACGGAATTGTATTTTGCGAAGCCAATTCCTTTGGAGTTCCTTGCTTAGCCACTAAAGTTGGCGGTATTCCAACAATCATTAAAGATAATCTCAACGGAAAAACCTTTTCATTAGAAGCAAACGTTTCAGAATATTGTAAATATATTGCTTCCCTCATGACCAACTACAGCGAATACAAGCAACTAGCACTGTCATCATTTAACGAATATCAGTCTCGCTTAAACTGGGATGTAGCTGGTAAAACCGTTAAAAACTTATTGTTGAATTTGCTTTAGCATCCTCTCGTTCCCAGGCGGGAGCCTCCCGAACGAAAGCCGCGAGGTTCCACCTCGCTAGGTACAACTAGCACGAGAGAGACTCTTTGGGGCAGATTTAGCAAACCGGGGCGGGTTTAAAGAAACATCTCATGGTTCCACGAATTGATTGGTAAAACCCGCCCCTACACCAGCGAAAACCTCCGACCTCTCCCTCTCGTTCGGGAGGCTCCCGCCTCCCGAACGAAAGCCGCGAGGTTCCACCTCGCTAGGTACAATATCAAGTTTAAGAAACCAGAATTGTGAATTTCAAACCAGATTAACTTGTAGGAGAGTCAACAAAGTATTCGCACTCGATAGTTGCTTAAATTTATCTAGCAATACTTGAGCCTGTGGCGCGGGAAAAAGAACCACAATCGCAATTCTAAATAATACTTTCCATATAATTTTCCTCCGTATCAAAACCGGATCGTATTGAATCGCCAGCCAAAGAAACCGCAGCGCTAACAAACCTTTATATCGTACTGGAGCGCCTTCTAAAGCTTTGTAAGTCAGGTATTTATAGCGGTTAGCCAAACTTACCTGTTTTAAGTGTTGAATCGATGCGGGAGCGTTGGCGTAAGCGCGTTCAAGAACTTGCAAGCTCCCTTCTTCCATTTTAACGACATTAGAAGAAACTGAATTTGCCGCGATTCGGTATAAAATTTGCACCTTTGGTACAGTCGTGTAATGATAGCGAGCAGCCAATCGCAGCCACATATCCCAATCTTCAGCATGGGTGAGCGACTCGTCAAAACCACCGACTTCAATAAAAGCTTGCTTGCGAATTAAAGCATTAGAACCGCTTTCCACAAAATCATTTAACAACATCCTTGCTAAAGCATCGCCTTCCCAAGAAACGTAGCCACCTCGACCGATAATTTTACCCGATTCATCAATCCAATCAGTCCAACTAATAGCAACCCCAGCTTGGGGATTATTTAGCAATGCTTTGTATTGATCTTCTAACTTATCAGGTGTCCAGAGGTCATCATCATCGAGAAAGGTAATAAACTCGCCAGAAGCAAGTTTAAAGCCTCGATTGCGGCTAGCGTTTACCCCAGCATTTGGGTAAGAAAACACTTTGATTCGCGCATCTTGGATTTGATAAATAATATCCAAAGTACCGTCTTGCGAGCCATCGTTAATGATAATTAATTCAAAATCTGTGAAAGTTTGATTTAAGACCGAATCTATAGTTTGTTTAATGGTTTTTTCACCGTTGTAAACGGGAATCACCACAGAAATCAATGGCATAGTGCTTATGGATGGGTTTGAATAGATGTAAACAAAGTATTTAAATTGCCAATTTTATGCATTTTAGATAATAAATTTTTAGCCATTTGAGGTGGTAATGAAACCACTAAAGCAATATTAAACAATACTTTCCAGAAGATGCGACGTCGCAGTAAAACTGGGTCGTTTCTAACCGCATACCAAAGGAACCAGGCTGCGGCTAAACCTTTTTTGGGATTTGGAAAACCTTCTAGAGCTTTAAAAATTAGGTATTTGTGAGAATTTGCAAGGCTAATCCGCTTGAAATGTTGTATCGATTCAGGAGCTTGTGCGTAAGCGCGTTCAATTACCCGCAAGCTGGATTTTTGCATACCCAAAACATTAGAAGACATCGAGGTTGAAGAAACTCGATATAAAATTTGGATTGATGATACGGCGACAAAATGATACCGAGCAGCTAACCTTAACCACATATCCCAATCGTGAGCATTGCTGAGGGATTCGTCAAAATTGCCAACTTCTCTCAAAGCAGAAGCGCGAATTAAGGGATTAGAACCATTTTCCAAAAAGTTAGATAACAACAGTTCTGTTAAAACATCACCTTCGTAACTCAGGTAAGCACCTTCTCGTAAAAATTTTCCTGATTCATCAATCATGTTAGTCCAACTGTAAGCCACCGCCGCTTGAGGATTATTTTGTAAGGCTTTAAATTGAGCTTCTAGTTTATCAGGTGTCCACAGATCGTCTGCATCGATAAAGGAAATATATTCACCTTCTGCGCGGCTAATTCCTCGGTTGCGACTCGCTGGTTGTCCGGCGTTGGGGTAGGAAAAAACTTTTATACGAGGATCTGGAAAACTGGAGACAATTTCTACGGTTGAGTCTTTTGATCCATCATTTATTACTATTAACTCAAAGTCTGAGAAAGTTTGTTTGAGGATAGATTCAATTGTCTCTCGGATGGTTTTTTCGCCGTTGCAGACTGGCAAAATTATTGAAATGATCGGCATAAATTAATAGGTTGGTGGATGCGATCGCTTACTTTTCTCTTGACCCTATCCAGGTACTTACCGGCGAAACATTTGCTTCATTTCTCGCCCAATAGCCCCAAGATACTTACCTCTTATAACTTTATCTCTAACCAGTCTATTCAACCTTAGTGGTGAAACTTTTTCTAACTTAACAAATTCCATCGGTTTAAACCAATACGTTCGATCGTACCAAGACAATACCATCCCCTGCTTAAAGAACATAAAAGCTGTAGTACCATCATATTTAGCATTGCTTGCTAAGTGCGTTGGATGAATGTTATCAACCCTACCAAATGCTTCTGAAATCAGTGCAATTCCTCCCATTTTTAACCTAAAATAAATATCTCGAATTGCCGCTACCGGATCTGTCAGATGCTCCAAAACTTCAAATGATATCGCCGCATCGTATTTACCCATTGGACATAAATTATAATCTGTTATAGCGTTAATAGACTTATCTAATAATTCATAAAATGCAAACCGTTTCATGGCAAAATCAAACGTGCGGCTACCAGGAACATCATAGTAATCTACTTTAAAGCCATTTTTAGCCAGATATAAAGAGTCATTCCCCGTTCCGTCACCATGCATTAATATCTTTAACTCTTCGTGCTTCAAGTTATGGTTTTTTGCATATAATTTCAGTCGCTTTAGTGCAGATTCTGTCCAACCCTGGCGATTTGGCTTTGCCCAATATACTAAATTTTCAAATAACATCCCATAGCTTTCCCGATAAAGCTGTTCCATCTGGTCATTGTAATAGTGAGGAGTGACTTTAAACCTATTAAGGTCTTGTTGAATATTCCAGCCTTTATCTATAGCTTCCATCCAGACTCTATGCTCTACTTCTGTTCTGGGTAGTTCGGTGAATTTGACAATTTCCTCCACTATTTCTGCAAATGTCAATGGAATAGTTATTTCCATCACTTTCTTTCCTTTACTTAGTTAAACTGTTTCGACACTCGCTTAATTGTCCGCATTGGCGCAAACAAAAACGACCGGACTATCATTTGCGAGCAAAACAGAATATCCGGCTTTTGTTTCCAAACCAATTTGGCTAACTTGAGACTCCAACGACTTTTTGCTTCCGCCTTCAAATGTTTGTAAGGTTGGCTGCGTTCATCGGCAAAAAAGATATCAAGCACCATTAAAACTTCTTTAGACCAGCGCCAGTAATTCCCGACTAAATTACCATCGTGCATGACTTTAATCATCAAAGTTTGCGGTACGTGAACGATTTTGCCTAAATAAAGCATCCGCAATTGTAACTCTCGGTCGTAACTAATTTTTAGCTTTTCGTTTACCCCACCTACCTTCAATAAAGCTTCGCGACGAACGACCACCAATGACATGCTGTGGATGACATTATCCATCAACAGCAGGTGCGTCATATTGGGATACATTTTCATCGGCTTTAAATTGATATCGACCTGAGAACCGTCGCGTTTAATTTCTGTGTAATTGCAATAAGCGGTAACGGCATCGGGATTGGCTTTTAAAGCTTTAACTTGTTCTTCTAAATAATTGGGTTTCCATCGATCGTCCGAGTCTAAAAAAGCAACAAATTCACCCCGCGTCAAGCGAATACCTTCGTTAAGGACAACCGTTGCGCCGCGATTGACTTCCCAACGTGCTAGGCGAATACTCGGATAAGTCGCCGCGATCCATTCATAGGTTCCGTCGGTGGAACCATCATCAACGATAATTAACTCATAATCTCGATAAGTTTGGTTTAAGACGCTCTCTATCGCCTTGCCTATAAAGTGCTTGCGATTGTAAGTTGGAATCAGCACCGATACTTCAGGAGTGGCAGAGGTCATAATCAGGCTTTGAGCAGTTTAGTTTATATATTAACTCCCAGCAGTAGGGACGACACCCTAGCTGATGCGATCGCTCCTGTTGAAGTCAGCGTTCTTAGTCTTGACGCTTTAGCCTTTGCTTGGAAGTAGGGAAATCCGAATTCACACCGGGTGCGATCGCCGCCTTAAAATTAAAATGCGTAAGCCCACAATGGTGACACCAAGTTCCCTCGTACCCGTAGGGCGCACGCCCAACGGGGGCTTGTTGCAGCCAAAAGGGCGGCGTAGTTCTTCAAATCCCTACAACTTAACCTATGACCATGCTCGAACAAGGCACTATCACTATCCATACTGAAAATATTTTCCCGATTATCAAAAAGTCCCTCTATTCCGACCACGAAATATTCTTGCGCGAACTGATTTCCAACGCTGTGGATGCGATTGGGAAACTCAAAATGGTGTCCCACGCCGGAGAAGTTTCCGGCGAAATCGGCGAACCGGAAATCGCGATCGCGATTGACAAAGATAAAAAAACCCTCTCCATCACCGATAATGGCATCGGTATGACCGCCGACGAGGTTAAGAAATATATCAACCAAGTCGCCTTCTCCAGTGCGGAAGAATTTATCCACAAATACCAAAGCAGCGGCGAACAACTCATCGGTCACTTTGGTCTGGGCTTTTACTCCTCTTTTATGGTCGCCCAGAAAGTCGAAATCGATACCCTATCTTACAAAGAAGGCGCAAAAGCAGTTCACTGGACTTGCGACGGCTCCCCTACCTTCCAGCTAGAAGACTCGCCCCGCACCCAGCGCGGTACTACTATTATTCTCACCCTGATGGAAGACGAGGTGGAATACCTCGAAGCCCCACGGATTCGGCAATTGGTGAAAACCTACTGCGATTTTATGCCAGTGCCGATTAAACTCGACGGCGAGACAATCAATCGCCAAACCGCACCCTGGCGTCAATCCCCCAGGGATTTAACCAAAGACGATTACCTGGAATTTTACCGCTATCTTCATCCTTTCCAAGAAGAACCCCTGCTTTGGGTGCATTTAAATACAGATTATCCATTTTTGCTCAACGGCATTCTTTATTTCCCCAAGCTCAAGCCCGATGTCGATGTTAGCCAAGGGAATATCAAGTTATTCTGCAATCAAGTTTATGTCAGCGATCGCTGCGAAGAAATCGTCCCCAGCTTCCTGCTACCCATGCGGGGCGTCATCGATAGTCCCGACATTCCCCTCAACGTCAGTCGCAGCGCCTTACAAGTCGATCGCACCGTCCGTAAAATAGCCGACTTCATCGCTAAAAAAGTCGGCGATCGCTTAAAAGAACTTTACAACAGCGATCGCGCCGAATACATCCGCTGTTGGCAAGACATCGGCACCTTCGTCAAATTCGGCTCCCTCAACGACGAAAAATTCAAAAAACAAGTCGAAGACATCATCGTCTATCGCACCACGTTTGAGGCAGGTGAGCAAGGGACAGCTTCTCCAACTGTACAAGTGCAATCTCAAGAAGGTGATGTTTGGCAAGATGTAACTCCCTCTACTCCCTCCCCCTCCCCCTCTCCTTCTCTCCCTTACACCACCCTCAAAGAATACCTGGAGCGCAATAAAGACAAACACGAAAACCGCGTTTATTACTGCACCGACGAAGTTGCTCAAGCAACTTACGTCCAACTCCACAAAAAGCAAGGACTCGAAGTCCTCTTCCTAGACGGTTTCATCGACACCCACTTTATTTCCTTCCTGGAGCGGGAATATAAAGATGTCAAATTCTCCCGCGTCGATGCCGAACTAGACAAAACCCTGCTAGACGCGGATAAATCCGGAGAAATAGTAGACCCCAAAACCAACAAAACCCGCAGCCAACTAATCGAAGAGCTATTCAAAAATGCTCTCAACAAACCCAAAGTCACCATCCGCACCGAAGCGCTCAAATCCGACAATCCGCAAGATACGCCACCCGCAATGGTATTGCTGCCGGAATTTTTGCGCCGCCTGCGGGATATGAACGCCCTATTGCAGCAGCAAGCAGTGCAATTCCCCGAAGAACATATTTTGGTAGTCAATACCGCCCACCCCTTAATTCAAAATCTCGCGAACCTCAGCGCCGGTAGCATCGTTCAAGCTGAAGGACAATCTCCTACCGCCGAACTTGCCAACCTCATTTGTCATCACGTCTATGACTTAGCGCTGATGGCGCAAAAAGGATTCGACGCCGAAGGAATGAAATCCTTTGTAGAACGCTCAAATCAAGTGCTGACTCGCTTAACCGAACGAGCAGTATAGGGAATTGATCGTGCCCGATTGGAGCCTTATGACCAATTACCGGGGCGGGTTTAAATAAACTGTCGCCTATGGCATAGATCATCGGTAAAACCCGCCCCTACAACCAACCCTCGCTACAATAAAAGATTGCACGCAAAAAACCTCAAATCTGGAGAATCCTATGTCCCGTGTATGTCAGCTGACCGGCAAAAAAGCCAACAACGCCTACGCCGTTTCCCACTCTCACATCAGAACCAAAAAGCTACAGGAAGTTAACCTGCAAACCAAGCGCATTTGGTGGGCTGAAGGCAAACGCTTCGTGAAACTGCGCCTTTCCACCAAGGCACTCAAAACTTTGGATAAAAAAGGCTTAGCAGCAATGGCTAAAGAAGCCGGGATTGACTTGAATAAGTTTTAAGCGATCGCTTAAAACCACCCGGGCTTCGGGGCACGGCAAGGGTAATTTTTGCTCTGATGTCAAACATTTCCCCCGCCGTGCCCCTACGTTTCGGCCTTAACACAAAATGAAAAATTTGTCAAGCCCAGGGGCACGGCAAGGGTAATTTTTGCTCTGATGTCAAACATTTCCCCCGCCGTGCCCCTACGTTTTGGCATTAACACAAAATAAAAAATTTGTCAAACCCAGTGCGATCGCATCTGGAAAGGGGCACGGCAAGGGTAATTTTTTCCCTGATGTCAAACATTTCCGCCGCCGTGCCCCTACATTTCGTTGGTATAAACATGAAATGGAAAATTTGTCAACTCCATGTTTGGTTGGCGCGTCCTGAAGGTGTGTGCGATCGCGCACCACAGAATAAATACCCCCACGGGTAGGGGCACGGCAAGGGTAATGTTTTACCTGATGCAAAAAATTTCCCCCGCCGTGCCCCCAAAGTGTGTTCGCGCGCGCATTACCCATTACCCAAAAATTTCCCACCCCGTGCC
>DNGJ01000163.1 GCA_003486305.1 Cyanobacteria bacterium UBA11371 | reverse complement strand
GACAAACACAAAATTATCCGTTTAGTTATTACCCACGCCGACCAAGTTCTTTCCCTGTATGTGGAAGGAAAAGATATTGGCTCTGGTGCCGAGTCTATACCGGCTTTAATTAATGGCGATGATTTGCAAATTGGCTTTGATGCTGATGTTCTCATCCCGGCTATCAAAGCTATTCCAACCTCTGAGTTAGTTTTGAAATTTGATCGGTCAAACACTCCTGCAACTATTAACGCTGTCGCTAGTCCTCTCTCAACTGCGACGGTGCTAGTCATGCCAGTGGAACTGTGCAGTGAAACAACAATTTCTTCATCCTCAATACCCGCTTCTTCGGAAGAATCAACAATACAAACCAACCTAGAACCAATGGCATCCTTAGTAGAAGAGGAAATAGAAGATGAGGAATTAAAACTGGCTGCACTGCCGATGTAACACCATATTTCTCAAGAAGATAACCACGTTTTTTGTGGTTATCTTCTGCCTATTATATGCAACCCAAATAACGCAACTATGTATCAACCCTTTCACCACAAGTATCGCCCGCAAACCTTTTCAGAATTGGTCGGTCAAGACGCGATCGCTAGACTGCTGCTTTGCTACGATCTGTTAGTAAGAATGTGCATTATGGCTGCCTAAATCTCCAGGGTTTCAAAACACTTCAAAAGACAATTAGAACTGGGAGCAATATTAATCTAACAGATCGAGAAGCCAAAACTAGCCAAGAAGGATGGAAGCAAACCTACAAGGGTGTAGCCAAATTTCAACGCCAAATTATTAAAGAGGCTAACAATACCCTTCCTCGTGTTTTGGGAATATCAGAAATTTGCCAACGCACAAAGTTTGGACTAGGATATGTGCGTAGCCTCACAGGGCGTGGTGTGTTTCTTCCTAAGTATCCTCAACTCGTTGGAGAGAGTAAGTTACTTGGGGTAAAAGGCCCAGACGCGACAGCAGCTTACTGGACAATGGCGGAAGCAGACATTATTAAGATGGCTTTGGGCAATATTATCTCTGTCTTTGACCAACACCCTGATTGGCAAGCGCACATTGGTAATATGGCGCATGACGAAGTGGATGCGATCGCCAATTCCGATTATGCCCTAGATGTGGCTGCTGCGATCCAAAGTTCGATGCATTGTGCAATGAGGCAATTCATCCGCAGTATTCCTGTGGATGAGGGTGAGTCAAAATCAAGTTTAATTTGCCACTCTTGGGCAGATAAGTAAGGAAAAAAATACCTGACGAATGCCAGGTATTTTTTCTCAAAAATATTTGTGCTGACCCGCACCCGGCGGTTTTTTATTGCTTGCACATCGCACAAACAGTTCAAATCACCACACGCGCATTCAATCTAACTATGACCAATCCTCGTCCTCTTGGCGAACGAGAACTCGCCTTAATTGACCTTTATGCCAATTGCTTTCCCGAACTTTCTCCCCAAGATTTTTATGCCAAATGGGCTGTCAGTTACGAACAAATTGGCTATATCTGTTGGCGAGAGCCTACAACTGTTCGACGTTGGTTTGCAAACAGTCAGGGAATAAAATAGTCGATAGAATATTGACTATCGACTATTCCTCACTCCAGACAGGTAGGGGTTAGCTAGCCCCTACCACCCTGTTTCAATAGGTTGCGGTCATCTATCAATGAAGAGTTAGCATTGTGGCTGTAACAGATGCCTGAAATATCGGCTAAAAAACGGTTGGCTATATTTCTAAGTATGCTTGCTCAATATATCAGCAAATCATTCATCAATAGATTGACGAATGCGAATTTCTGCCTCTTCAACTGCAATAACTACCTGACAAAGGGTGAGAAAGTCCATCCCTAGAATTCCTTGCCAAAAAGTGCCTTTTGGTAATGTGTATGCAACTACTGGAAAATTTTCAATGCGCTCCCCCAAACAGTTAAACCAAGATACTGCTACTACAGGCGCTTCAATGATGCCATTAGCGGCTATCATGCTGATACTACGTATAGAATTTTGGAGGTCATAACCGAGTTTTTCTACTATTTGAAGCGGTAAAGTTGTGCAGCTAGAACCTGTATCTACTAATAACCTAACTGCCTGTACTTCACGGCCCTCTCTCCCTTGTACGGCAGCTCGGAGCATCAGTAATTTTCCATAACGGGACAATTGATATATTCTTTGTCTTGTCACCTAGACCTCCGTGGGAGAGTGGAAGCTCGGCGTCAAAAAAGCCGGGGGGCTGACATTAATACTGCTAAATCCTCAGCAATCGCTCCAGTATATTCTATAGCAATTGATTTAACATCGAATAAGGAAAGCGCATTATAAATCTCGTATTGATCTGGAGAGTAAGCTAATACTTGACCTCGAATTATGTTATGGTTTTCATCTACTTCTGGTTGACCAATGAGTAACCAATGGTCTGGATATCGGTTGGTCATCTCTGCCAAGGTTAATATTTCTCCTGATGTTTCATAACAAATATTTTCCCCAGCTTCAACGGGAGGTGTTTGGGTAATTAAGTTTGACTCGTCTTGTTTAGATTGTAAAATTTGAGCCGATTCGGCTCTGGCAATCTCTGTCTCTAGAAGTTGCTGTAGCCTTCGCTTGTCTTCCAGTTCTAAGGAAGCGATCGCTTCTAAGAGCGCCTCAAATGTAATTTGTAATTTTACAGTTTTTGCAGTCATAGTGTGTTTCTTTTTTCTGGTGTTAAGTTGTAGCTATTATGTTAGCGCAACCCCTTAATTTTCTAGGATAATCTAAGCCAAACAGAGGTTTAGGCCGCTAAATTATCAAATTTCAACTCAATTAACTCGCTCAGACTAATGCCCATTTCTTGAGCTACCTGAGCTGCACCAGCCGCTCGTGTTGGCGTTACCGTCAATTGGAGCGACTTTTTGTGTTCCCTGTGTTTGGGACAGCGACCTTTTTCTAGATTCTGTTTGGAGTGGGGATACTACCGGCAGAAAATCACCTCTGATTCAATCTAACCAACAACAGGTAACCCTGCCAAAGCCATCGCCACTTCCTCTGCACTGTACTCAGTATCTACCAGTTTTCCTGCCTGATAGTCCATATACGCCTGCATATCAAAATGCCCATGACCGCACAGATTAAACAAAATTACCTTACTCTCTCCAGACTCTTTGCATTTTAATGCCTCATCAATCGCAGCCTTAACCGCATGGTTAGCTTCTGGAGCTGGAAGGATACCTTCGACGCGAGCAAAAGTCAACCCCGCTGCAAAACAACCCAACTGATATTCCGAACGAGGTTGTGCAAGTCCCAAGTTAACCACATGGCTAACAAGGGGAGCCATCCCGTGATACCGCAAGCCACCGGCATGAATACCCTCCGGTACAAAAGTACTGCCCAAAGTATGCATCTTTACCAGCGGTGTCAAGTGAGCCGTATCGCCGAAATCATAGGCATACTTACCACGAGTCAGGGAAGGACAGGCAGCAGGTTCCACGGCAATAATCTCAACATCTCGCTCGCCCCGTAGCTTTGCGCCTAGAAACGGAAAAGCAATTCCGGCAAAGTTGCTGCCCCCACCCGTACAACCAACAACGATATCAGGATAATCTCCTGCCATTTCCATCTGTGCCAAAGCTTCTTGTCCAATTACCGTCTGGTGCAGCAAAACGTGATTGAGAACGCTGCCCAAAGCGTATTTGCTCCCCTCATCAGAGGCAGCAACTTCTACAGCTTCACTGATGGCGATGCCCAGGCTTCCTGTACTGTGGGGATTTGCGGCTAGAATTGAGCGCCCCGCCTGGGTTTCTTCGCTGGGACTGGCAACGACTCTAGCACCATAAGCTTCCATCAATGCTCGACGGTACGGCTTTTGGTTGTAGCTGACTTTCACCATGTAAACCAATACTTCCAGACCAAACAATGCCCCAGCAAACGCGAGTGAGGAACCCCACTGTCCGGCTCCAGTTTCGGTGGTCAGTCGCTTTACACCTGCTTGCTTGTTATAGTACGCCTGGGCAACGGCTGTATTGGGTTTGTGGCTTCCGGCAGGGCTAACACCTTCGTATTTGTAGTAAATCTT
>DNGJ01000189.1 GCA_003486305.1 Cyanobacteria bacterium UBA11371 | reverse complement strand
AGTACATCAAATCAGAGGTGATCGCGATTTGTATGGGTCTAGCGGCTTCGATGGGGTCTTTCCTGTTGATGGCTGGAACCAAAGGAAAGCGCATGGCTTTACCTCACTCGCGGATTATGATCCACCAACCTTCTGGCGGTACGCGGGGTCAAGCAACGGATATTCAGATTGAAGCGCAAGAAATTCTGCGGATTCGCCGTCAGTTGAACGAAATTTACGCTCAACGCACGGGTCAACCTTTGGAAAAGATCGAGCGAGATATGGATCGAGACTTTTTCATGTCTGCTCAAGAAGCCAAAGAATATGGCTTAATCGATAAGGTGATCGACGACAGGTAATTGGTAATTGGGAATTGGTAATTGGTAATTGGTAGTTTGTAATTGGCGCATCTTTTCCAATTTACTATCTCCTATTACCCATTACCCATTACCCATTACCAATTACCCAATCTAAACATGAATCTGGCAGATTGTTACCGATTGTTAGAGTTAAATACCGGCGCGTCAATTGCTGAAATTAAAGCTTCTTATCGGCGATTGGCGCGGCGGTATCATCCTGATGTGAATCCGACGGATGGGCAAGCGAAGGAAAAGTTTATTGCGATTACAGAGGCTTACGAAATTCTGCTAGCGATCGCACCCCAAGTAGAAATCCCCCAAGAAAAGCCTCCCGCAACGCCTTCTAAGCCTGCTGAATGGTCGCCCCAGCCGTCGCCAAAGGTAACAGTAACAACTCGGAAGGAAAAGCCAGTCACGCCAGAACCTCCGCTATCGGAAACGGATAAACAACTGAAGTGGCAGTCTTACGAGCAATTGCAACTGCTGCTGAAAGGGCAAAAATTCCCGCGTGCGATCGCTTTAATTGAAGGACTCGCCCAACGCCTGCCCAATGACGTAGAAGTGCGTCAGTGGCAGGCTATTACTTATCAACGCTGGGGGCGCTATTTAGTCAGTCAGGGAGATTTAGATAAAGCCAGAATTTATCTGAAAAAAGCTTTGAAAACAGACCCCCATAATAAATCCCTCTGGTATGAAGTGAAACGAGACTTCGACCGGATGGAATATTTGTATTAATTGCTGATAAAAACCGGGTTTCTTAAATAATATCATGCCCGGTCGATTACCCACGATCAAAAGCCGGGACACGGCATTATTAACGTTATCTGTGTCCCTAAAATCTATGATGCCGTGTCCCTACGCAACGACATATTATATGGATTCCGGTTATATCTGAATCATTAAGCTTTTTGCAAAAATACCGTTTGTGGTAGGGACACGGCGGGGGTAAGTTTTGTCGCCAGTGCAAAGTGCTTCCGATGCCGTGTCCCGACAGTGTCGCGTTGCACCCAATTAAAAACGGCTGTAATTCTGATGCATAAGGAAAGAATATTACACCTCTTCATCCCCAATCTCTATTTTACGAAGTTTGCTACCATACAATTTTTTAATTGCTTTAAATCGGTTCAAATTTCTGGCGATATCTCTGCTATTTACCGAAATATAACCATCTAACTCCTCGCCATTTCTGGAGATATTTACCAAGTTAGTAAATGAATTTTCGCAAACTAAAAAACTGACTCTGATTTCAGGGTCGTCACCGATCAGACAATAAACATCTATCCCCAAGTATCGATGCCAATTCATGGTTATTTTCATATTTTCTTCTGCTTCTTTATCGGGCAGAATAAAGATTCTTTCTACATGAATATATTTGGCTAATTCCCCATTCAAATCCCGAAACTCTTGCGCCAGAGATGTTTCCCACCAGCGATGAATATCCCCATAACTAACAGCATACAGAGAAGGCTTTTCTTGGTTTTTATCTTGACGCTCTAGCTTTTCCAATAGTTGTTTAAGGAGTTGATTTTTTACTTCTAATCTTTGCTGTCCGCTAATTTCAACGCTGCCCTTATTAATTTCTGAAATATTTCTCGAAAAGATGCTGAGGTGCTTATTCATCATCTGAACGTAAGCGTTAAGCAGAACCTGTTTATTAGCATCTTCACTAATAGCCTGCGAAGCTTCAAAACATGCTTTGTCAATTTGATTCAGCTTACTACTTAATACTTGACAAGCCGTTTTTGGCTCTTGATGTTGTAGCTTAATCGTTTCCGGTTCTACAGAACTAGGCAATTGCTTGAAAAAGTACCTCTCCATGTATGACCGAAAGTTTGATTTTCCAACTTCTTCTCCTAGTACTCTGGAAAGTAGTTTCCATAAATTGGGGCCAACATCCTGCTTCAAGTAATTCAGCGAGTATGAAGAAGTCTTGGCTATTTCTGGATAGGTCAAATCCAGCCAAGCGCCCCGAAGCACATCTTCTTCTACCTGGCTTAAGTGTCTTCCATCGCTGGCAAAAACTGCTGCGTTCACAGCTTTGAATACTTCTTCAAAGTCCATCGCTCGCCTGGTGAAGCTTACTTTTAGTGTCCGAATACATCATCGTAGCATTTCCGCCAGCCTCCAAGGTAAGCTATCACGCATCACGCATTGAATACAGAGACGGGCAGGATGCCCATCCCACAAGAACAAGAGAAAAATTGACTGTAAAATTAGATGCGTAACAGCTTAAGCTGCATCGGCGATCGCCGCGCCACAAGCCAAACGATGGTCAAGCCTGCGATCAACTTAATTCAGCAGACTTGGTATGTCAAAAAGTATGTTTGATGATTTTGGCTATAGTTTCCGAACTGCTTTGCCTCAACCGCAACATACCTTAAATATTAAGAATCGTAAATAGTATGCTAACTAGCTGTACAGGTAAGCTAAGATAAATTGATGAGACAGCCTGAGAGTGTCGTAGCGCGATCGCAGCAAGACTCTAATGGTTGTGGCTCGGAAGCTTAACTATCATACCTATAGCTCGCACAAGGAGCATACTTATGGAAATCGTCCTCATATTGGGTCTGGCGATCGCCGTTGCTTTGTTTGGTCTTGGCGTAGAGAATTCCGGTAGCCGTTCTTCTCGCCACCGCCGTTCTTCGGATAGTGGTAGTTCATTCAGCGTCGGTGATGGTGGTTTTTTCAGCGGCTGGGACGGCGGTGGTGGATCGGTCAGCAGCGGTGATTGTGGTTCATTCAGCGGCGGTGATGGTGGGAGTTCTTGCGGCGGTGGTGATGGTGGTGGTTCTTGCGGCGGCGGTGATGGTGGTGGCTGCTAGACACTCCCGGTGTTGATCTCGGTGCATAAATATCTCGATGCCGCACATATCTTAAATCGAGAGCGACATGAGCGATCGCAAACCATCTTCGCGTCGGTCTGTTTTTTCCATACATATAGTAATTTGAGGTGCATTCATCATGGCAATTATCACTGGTACATTTGGCAACGATACCCTATCGGGAAATTTATTTGAAAATGATTTAATTGAGGGATTTGCTGGAAATGATTCGCTTTCAGGGGTCAGCGGTAACGATACGGTTTATGGAGGTTTAGGTAACGATTCTATTTCAGGTCTTTTTGGTGATTTTTTACTCTTTGGTGGAGCGGGAAACGATTCAATTTCAGGCGGTGAAGGCCGCGACACAATTTATGGGGAAGAAGGTGCCGATACGATTGCGGGCAGTCTTGGTAACGATCAAATATTCGGCAATCAAGACAACGATTTAATTCTAGGCGATCTAGGCGAAGATACAATCTGGGCAGGGAAAGATAATGATATTGTTTTCGGAAAAGAAGGTAGCGATTTACTCTTTGGTAACTTGGGCGTAGATGTTATTTCTGGAGACGAAGGAAACGATACTATCTATGGCGGTAAAGATACAGACTTTCTCTACGGTGGTAACGGGAACGATTTAGTTTCGGGTGATAAAGGTGAAGATTTTGTCATTGGTGTCAATCTTTCGGCTTCTAATCCTGGAGCGGGGGAAATTGATACTCTTCTAGGTGGAGAGAGTGCCGATCTATTTTACCTGGGGAAGGAAAAGCAGTCGTTCTATATAGGTGCGGGTAGCGGTGATTTTGCAGTTATTGCTGACTTCACGGTTGGAACTGATTTCATTGTCGTTAGCAGTTTGAAGGGCTTAAATTTTTATAATTTAACCCTCGATAACCTTGGCGCAGGAGTGGGAATTTCTGAGAATAACGAATTCATTGGTTTTGTTCAAGGGGTGAATGCCAATCAGTTGAGTTTAACGCGAGACTTTGTTCCTGTTCCGTAAACCTCATATCTTGCAGCAGTGCTAAGATTTACAACAAAATTAATTTCCTTCAGGACTTACGCAACGACGTTTCGGCGAGTCTTTGCGCCAAAAACCTGGTTTATTCTGCGAAACCGGGTTTTTTTGAGCGTTTATTCCCAAGTTACTCGCATTTTTTTCCTAAATTCAAAGTGGTTTAAAATCTGCAATGCTTGCTTCGTCAAGCATGACAGCGGATAAATTCCTCGTTTTGATACAGCCAAATGGCTGAGTTTGTCAAGCGCGCAGCCTTAAGGCTGCCCGCACACAGCTGCGCCGTACCTCATGGGGCTGCAATCCGCTATATTTCAGCCATGCTTGAAAAATGAACCGGGCGGTGAGGGATAATAGTTAAAATGGGATTTTCATTCGCCTCGCGTTGCAGTATTTCGTGATTTTGCTAGATTGGGGATTGATTAACGCTGAATTTGACTTGCTCGGTCATACTATAGAGTTAAATATTCCTCAATTAACTCAAACTGCTCAAACCAACCAACCACAAGAGCCTCCCATCAGTTTAGACGAACTCCCGCG
>DNGJ01000188.1 GCA_003486305.1 Cyanobacteria bacterium UBA11371 | reverse complement strand
GTAATAGTAATCAACTAAATTTTGAGGATCGTCTGAATTATCTGCCATCATAATGGCTACGGCATCTCCTTGAAAATTCTCTAAGCCGCAGCGCACTGCAAAGCCAAATCCATTAGGATAATAGTTGTTGATATAGCGCACTTTGCTGTTTTCATAATTTAGCTGCTGTAAAATTTCTTCGGTGCGATCGCAACTATTATCATTTACCACCAGAATTTCGTAATCAATATTATGTTCTTCTAATAATTTGCTGATAGAATGAATTGTTTCTACAATTGAACCTTCTTCGTTATAAGCGGGAATTACCACTGATAGCAGTTTAATTTGACCGGAATTTAGCGAATGCGATCGAATTTTGTCACGGGAATAACGTCTTTGTAAGTCAGAACTATTTGCTAAGGCGGGTTCTAAACCCTCTGGATAATAAAGTTCAGAATTCTGATAATTTGATGTCTTACTCGGAGCTTTAAATACTAATCTATCACTAATTAAATAGTTAATAGAAGCACTTACTACTACGCCAATTAAGGTATTAATTGCATAATTTACTCTCAACCAATCCAAAACCGGAAATATTACAAAGATGCGAGTAATGACAGCTGCACCTGCGGAAAAATGGTACAAAGGAAGCTGCTTCAACAAAACTTCTCGAACTGTCCAAGCACCTCCCGGCCAAACCCAAATCCGGTAAATAAAGAAACTTAATAATAATGAAATTTCAATGGCAATTACATTGGCAACATTTCGCAAAACAGGTGTGTTAAATCCGAGTCGATCGATCATCCAATGTATGAGGATCAGATTGACTAGCGCTGCTAGTCCACCCCCCAAAAGAAACTTAAATACCCGCCCACGAAATAAGTTTGCTAACATCTTTGTCAATTTATAAACAACAAATTCAAACTTTCACTTTTCTTACATTTATACCCATCGACTGACATTTTGGCTATAAATTTCTTTCAAAATATCCTTTATTCCGTATGTTAATTTCCATCCTGGGTAATGGTTTTTAAATTTCTGGATATCGCTAATCCACCAGATGTGATCGCCAATTCTATTTGTTTGTTCATAAACCCAATCCAGTTTTTTATCAGTTATTGCCTCACAATGTTGAATTGCTTCTAACATTGAGCAGTTGCTAAAACGGCTTCCTCCGATATTGTATACTTCAGCGACGCGAGGATTTTGGTAGAAATGATAGAAGGCGTTTACCAAATCGTAACTATGAATATTGTCTCTTACCTGCTTACCTTTATAACCATAAATTGTGTAAGATTTTCCCGTCATTGTACACTTCATTAAATAAGATAAAAATCCGTGTAATTCTGCTCCCGAATGGCTAGGGCCAGTTAAACAACCGCCTCTAAAACTAGCAGTTTTAATGCCAAAGTAGCGCCCATATTCCTGAACCAATAAATCAGCAGCTACTTTAGAAACTCCAAACAAAGAATGCTTAGAGTTATCGATACTCATACTCTCATCAATACCTTGGTTATACTGATGATTTGCATCTATTTCCCAACGAAACTCTTGCTCAATTAGTGGTAAATAATTTGGTGTATCTCCGTAAACTTTGTTAGTTGAACAGAAAATAAATACTGCATCTGGGCAAATGTTGCGGGTATTCTCTAGTAATACTAACGTGCCATTAGCGTTGACAGTAAAATCGGTGTGGGGATCGCTAGCAGCCCAGTCGTGCGAAGGTTGAGCGGCTGTATGAATTATCAGACTAATATCTTTATTGTAGGTATTAAATAAATTGGAAACTGCTTCTCGATCGCGAATATCAATAGAATGATGAATATACTTGTCTCCATATTTTTCTAGCAAGCGATCGCGATTCCATTCTGTAGAAGCACCTTTACCAAAAAAACTCTCTCTCATGTTGTTGTCTATGCCGACAACTGTATAACCTTTATCGCAGAAGAAACGCACTGATTCCGAACCTATAAGACCAGCAGATCCTGTTACGAGAATAATCGTCATAATATCTTTATTCACTCCGTTAAAAATTAGATGCAGTCCACTGGCAATAGAGGTTTGACAGTTTATTAATATTAGCATCCCATGTTAGCGATCGCACTCGCTCCCAGCCGTTTTTTGCAATTTTTATTTGCATTCCTTCATCGTCCAACAAACGTAAAACGGCATTTTCCATAGCATCAATATCATCGAAATCGCATAATATAGCTTGCTGTTCATTGCCCAATTCTGCACCAAAACCCGTAGGTGTAGTTACAGCCGCACAACTACAAGCCATCGCCTCAGCAAGAGCAATCCCAAAACCTTCATATTGTGAAGGAAAGAAAAACACTTTTGCTTTGGCTAAACCATCAGCTATTTCCCGATTAGAAAGACGAGGATGAACTACAATTTGGGGATGTAAATTGGTAGGAAAAAAACCAAATACAGCATCCCTAGCTCCTCCTGTGCCATAGACATCAAAATACACACTTGGGTTTTTTGTCAAGACCCTGCTCATAACTGAACTTAGCTGATTTAAACCTTTACGCGCAGTCCAGTTTCCCATAAAAGCCACCCGATTTTGCTTTTGGGCTATAAAAGGCATGGAAAGATATTCTTCATCTAATCCGGGTTCTACTACAGCGGTTCGTTCGACGGGGTATAGCCCTAAATCCAAAACCCACTTTCGATCTAATTCGCAAAGTGAGACAAAAGCATCAGCATAAGCGAAAGCCATCTGGGAAAAACGGGCGTGAGTTTGTTGGGCGAACCAATTGTATAATGGATTGCGGGTTGGGTTGTAAGCTTGGGAGCGATCGCGATCGATTAATTCTAATCCATTAGTGTGAGCAACCAGCAAAGGTCGCTTCGGCAACTTCGATAATTGCCAAGTCGCCAACCAAAATTCATCTCCATAAAACTCAATCACATCATATTGAGTCATTCGCAGTTTTTGTTTAACAAAATTCCAAGCACCCCAAGCTTGACGAAATTTTTTAGCCCTACCTATACCGTGCCAGGTTTCGTAATCTTTGGGTTCAGCTACATCAACTGAATGTCCCAGATTTTGTAATCCCTTAGAGTACATTAACACCGTTTTTCCCGAACCGGACTTGGGATCTAAAGGACAGTTTGTTAGGGAGAAAATTCGCATATTGTTAATTTTAAATAAAACAACTTACTAGAAATCAAATACTAATTTAAAGCCAGGTGCGTCTAACTCATAATATTGGCGTAAGGCGGAAAAATTATACTTATGAATTTAGTAAACTCCACAGATGTTCTGCACTCTTCTTCCAAGAATACCTTTGGCAAATATCTTCGCATTTCGCCCCACAATTCTTTGCTTCTTCCGGCTTCTGCCAAAAATGTAAAATCTGCTCAACCCATGCGTCCTCATCTTCTGAATCAATGCGAAATTCAGAATATATCTGAATTTCCCCCATACTTGAGTTGTCACCACACAGACATAATCTTTTTGCCGCAGCAGCCTCTAATATCGGTAGCCCAAAGCCTTCGCTCCTGCTTGGATACACAGAAAACTCAGCCAATCGATGTACAGATGCTAAATCTTGATAGCTCAGGCTGGGTAGGGCAATAGTTGCTGCTCTGACTGAAGCATTACTCATAGCTGCTTTAATGGCGTAATCGTTTTGAATCAAGCTTTCTGTCAAGCCAACAAAGGCACAACGAAATGAGGGATCAGCTTCGTATACTTTACCGCAAACTCGCAAAAGCATAGGAATATTTTTTCTAACCGCAAATCCACCCACATATAAAATAAAACGACTAGGCAAATTAAAGTCAGTCTGAACTTTTTGGTTATGGCTTTCCTCGTACTGCTCCACAACCCAACTAGGTGTCGCTAAGGGTATTAAGGACATTCTTTCCAATGGCACACCTAATTCTTCATGTACATGATTTTTCACAAATTCTGAGTAAACTACTAAGCGATCGGCTCTGGTAACTAACCACTCTTCCCAATTACGAAACATTGGGCGAATCGGTAGTTTTCCCCGTAAATTCCACCAAGGTTGGTTAGGATCTCTAGCACTATTATCTGGAACAATTTTATAAACTAAGTCTGGAACAAGCACTACATTCTGACGAAGATTTCCATAGTTGTAAAGATAGGGAATAAAGTGCCGATAGTTAGAGTCAAATGTTTTTAGCTTTGCTGCTACTGCATTTCCCCAAGCTAAACGTCCCAAGTAGTCAGGCGATCGATTTTTAAAATCAACAGCAATCCACTGAACATCCAAATTCTCAAGTCCAAATATTTGAGGACGAAATGACTTTTCCACAAAAACAGCTATTGACTTAGCATATCCAAGCTCTTGAAACCCACGCAAAAGTTCAGCAGCCACCAGCCCTAAACCAGTTGCAGGATAACTTAAACGGTAGCCATCAATAGTGACGGAAATTTTTGTTTCTTTAGCCATATTTAATTTAAACTACTTTGCGAAATATTTTCGTGTCAATCCGATCTGTATCCTCTACTTTTAATCCTGCCTTCTGAGCAATAATCTTTAAGGAATCCCCTGTAAAGAAAAACAAATGAAATCTTGTATACTCACAAGCATAATTATAACAATGTGTTGTATGCATCATAATTCCGTCATCTTTAAGCAAAGAAGACATAAAAGATAAAGTTTGTTCCGGGTAACGCAAATGTTCTAACACATCATTTGAGATAATGCCATCAAATTTCATTGATTTCAGCAATTCCACATCATTAATTATGTAATCGCTCTTTTCATCTTTAGCATAAGGTTCAAATCCAAATAATTGATAACCCTTGTAACGGGCGTCTTCTATGCTTTTAGACCATTTTCCACACCCAAAGTTTAGATAAATTCCTTCTGGTTTAGGATTTAAATAATAAAATGTTCTTACCTCTGATTCTGTTGAATCTCCTTCATCAAAGCAGGCATAATGTTCTGTATATTCCTTATTTAATTCTTCTGGAAGAAGTGCTAACATTCTTTGAGTTCCAAAAATTACTCCACATTTGGGGCATTTGTGCCTTATAAGTTTACCACCGCCAAAAATGCAACTGGTTTCATAAATCGTAAAATTATCTGCCCTATCCGAAAACTCACAAATTGGACATTGTAAATTAACTGGCTTATTGAAACTATCAAATAGTTCATTAACAAGCCAACGTCCTCTAATCTTAAGCCTTTTAATTTTACGGATTACCTTTTTTAAAGTAATCTTTCGGTTGTACATATTGAAGATTCCTTTCTACTTAATTGGCGTTACAAGCTTCAATAAACCATTTAGCCCGAACAATTGTAGTATTCATCTCAATCCATCTATAAGTCATTTCTTGCAACCTCAAATACTCATCTATTGTCATAGAAGAAGTGCGTTTTTCTAATTCTGCATAATTGTGGTAAATAATGCAGTTAGATTCATCTAATCCGTGGGGAGCACAGGTGGGTGGCTTTAAATCCAGATCTCTAAAGCAGAGAACGCATCCATTAGCAGCCAACTCGTAGTGGCGCAAGGCATCCCAACCTGCACGCTTTGTCGTTATTCCAAAACGAGATTGTCTTAGATCTTCATAATATTCCTCTTCTGTCAAAAAAGCATAACTATCAGACCCCATCGGAGAACAAAAAGCTTTCGGAATAGACTCTGCAACTTCTCGATCGACGATGTGAGTAGTAAAATTCTTTGTTTTTTTATTTCCCTCTCCTTTCCATATTTTTTCTTCAGGAATGGAGAAATTTATGGGAATAGCATTTTTTGGCAAAGGTATCCACTGACGAAGAGATTTAGGTAAAAATCTTTCTAATCCATAGGAATATCCTTCACCTATAAGTTCTCGCTTAAAATATTTAAATCTTGATACTGGGGTAAGTAAAGTCCAAGGACATTTCCTGAGTCGCCAACCAAAAGACATATAAGGAAAAAAAGCTGAAATATCATGTCCGTCAAGCAGAACTAACTTTTTGCTGTCAACAATAGATGATAACTCCCAAAATAGTTCCCATTGATACCAAATATGTGCGATTACGATCAGGTCATAAGAGTTTATATCTTTTCTCCAGAAGAATCGTTCTTCTGCCAGATCGAGGATTTCTGGCAAAAGCCCATAAAGGGTAAAGCCATTTCCTCTTAATTTAGATTTAAGTCTATTTGTTAACGGAGCATAAAGGCTATCGTAACGAGGGACATCAACACAATTTTTACCCAAGAGAGAACGTAAGCCATGAAATAAGCTTTCTCCTAAGTAATCTGGTTGGTTGCAATGGAGAAATAAGATTTTCATTTTTGCTATTTTAAATTGAGCTTACGAACCCTTTAGATCTGCGTACCAAATAGAAACTGATGCTTCGCCAGATTTTGGCTCTTTCACTTGAATCCAATCCTTCGCTTGCGGGAACCTCTGCTTAACTTGCAACGGTATTTTATCATCTTTTTCAAAAGATTTAGAGACAACCAAGATCACCCTCAAGTCTTTTGAAGTTGTAAATTTCGATGAAGCTCTCAAGTTAGCTCCCTCTGTACCATGAGTTTGGACTAGAGGTCCCCAAGCGTCAACTAGGGGAAGCGTTCGCTGCTTTATCTCTAACCAAGCTCCGAATGGCGCAGCCTCATCCAGAGCTAAGACTACAATATCTTGAGGTGACTTTACTACAGAGTCGATCTGCTTTACTACCGATTTAACATTAACTTTAGACAAAACAGGGACATAAAGTTTATTTTCTGTTGTGATGTAATGCTCTCCTATCCTTTCAAAAACGAAGTTTTTGGCAAAATTCCAGACCGTGAAAAAGTTAGGAAAAATAAAAAAAAATATTAATATAATAACTGCTAAAAATTTTGCTGCTGGTTTGTTATTTTTTTGAAAATAATAATGTATGTAAGCGCTTACTAAAAGTAGTTGAGTAAATATAAAGAAAGCTGACGTATAGCGGCTACTGTGAACAATAAAATTAAATCCTACTTTAGCTGTTAAGTAGCTCAGTAATAGGAAGGGGACAAAAGTAATACAACAGCATAGAATAAATACACTTTTGTCGTAAAGCTTACGGGAGTAAAAAAGTAACCAGATAACAACTACTGTTCCGGGAATACCTGCGATCGCTAAAGGAATTTC
>DNGJ01000495.1:6564-7063 GCA_003486305.1 Cyanobacteria bacterium UBA11371 | reverse complement strand
CGATTCACAGTCGATGTCAGCGATGTATGCCCGGTGATGGTGGGAAGAGTTCGCTCGTGGTTTGTGAGGTAATGCAATTTATCGCTTCAGGGAGTTACTGAAGAATCTGATTCGCCAAATCCATCATTGTTAGGAAGATAAAAATGAAAATTTCTCATCAGTCCGAAAGGGAAAAGGAAGTTGTATCGGGCCTAAAATGGGTGAAAGCTACAGCGATCGCCCCTACTATAATTCCGAGACGCTTGATAGCTTTCACGGCAATTGCTGCCCTATCTACCCTGTCTGGTGTATCTTCAGCCAATGCTCAAAATTCTTTTAGCGTGAGTATTCCAGCTAGTGCCTGTACTCCGGCTAATTCTAATTTCCAGTCACTCGTAAGAATTGTTAATGGAGCTTACACTTTCGCTCAAAACAGTACCGGACAAGTGGATTTGTACTGTCCGCTTCCAATAGATACAGATGTGATACCGAGGGTTCCCCAAAACGAAAGTCATAATGC
>DNGJ01000495.1:0-6285 GCA_003486305.1 Cyanobacteria bacterium UBA11371 | reverse complement strand
CGCGACGTTAACGGAGTGCAAAATGTAACTAATGAGTTCACTTCTAACTCGCGTGCAGTTACAAGTAATACGTTTGGTTGTATAAACTTTGTCCACAACTTTAGTTCCTCAAATCTTTATTTCTTCAGAGTAAGGATGAGACGGAACAATACGAATCAAGATCCGGCCTTTAGTGGAATTATTTTCAATAATGTTTGTTCTTCTGGATAGTTTAGTAGAGCAGGTAGCCCAATATCATGGGGAACGCTTTGGTACAACCAAGCGTATTTCTAGGCTAAGGAAAATCCCATTTTGATTAGGAGGATACAAAGATGAAACTTCCAATTCAATCAGCAAATATCATGAGAAATGCTTCTACACAACCAATGGTAGAACAAGCCATTTACCCTGCTCAATTTGCACAGTTTCGCCTACCTATTCGAGACTTGCATTACTGTTGGGGCTGGGATGAAGATTCGTATACGTGCAGATTGTACCTGGGTACTAAGCAAATGTGTCAATCTTTAACACCTTGCTGGGGCTGGGGTTGGTTTTCCTAGTGCCTTAAAGCTCTCTTCTGTTACGCTGGCAGAAGGAAAATCTGAAAGTCCTGTTTTCTGGTCAGCGTGTGTGAGGAGAGTGCGATCGCACTTTGTGAAGTAGTGAAACTTTGTCGCTACAGTTTGCGATTAAAGCTGGTTTTGCTCTAGTGACTACAACTCGATCATCTTGATTTTTGAAGAGGGTACGAACTATGAAACTTCCAAGACAATCCGCAGGTCAAATGAGATTTATAGCGGGTACAAATTTAACTGAAGCCACAGAAATTGTTCCTGCATTTTATGATTGCAAATCTAGTTGTTTAATGTCTTGCAAATTGGGACTTATTTGTTTCCCGTTGTGCGAACAAATATGCAATTACCTGACTACCTGATCGGAATCGAGGAATTATTTGCACGTAGTACTTTGTAGGTTGGGCTGAGAAACGAAACCCAACGAAATCAAGGCTTGTTGGGTTTCGCTGGCGCTCTACCCAACCTACATTGTACTGAGAAATTAATCGCGATCGCTAAAAGAAAAATGACCATTGGCGAAATTGCGATCGCGCAGCGTGTGTGTAGCACGTATCGCCTGTATTTTTTACCACCAAAGTCATCTTACTCGTCACTTCAAACGTTAGTATAGGAGAACCTGTAAATAGACGGAGAGGTGGATCGTGTCGAAGCAGGAAATACCAGAAGTACCAAAGGTTTATTCAACTGAAGAGAATCGATTCCTGGATATTTCTGAGCGATCGCCCCTTCTCCTGAGCGATAACTCGGGATGGAGCGATATCAATCTAGCATCTTTTGACTTGCCAGCCGCAGAGATGCCCGAATATAGTCTCGATCTGTATGGAATTGGAATTAATATAGGGCCAGGTTTTCAGTTAGAAAGAGTCTTAGAAGGAACGCTGCAAGAAGGATTTGTTCCTCCTGGTGGAAGCTGTATTTGTCCAAGCTACTATCGCCAAGCTTACCGTTGGGATAGACGCAATCAAATTATCTATATTAACTTGAAATCCGAATTATTGAGTCGGCACAAAATCGCGTTACTGAAAACAGATTGTGTGGAATTAATTCCTCATTTTGCGGTTGAAGATCCACTGATTTATCAGATTGGGTTAGCACTGAAAGCAGAACTTGAAACAAATGGATCGAGTAGTTGTCTTTATGCCGAGTCAGCCGCAACGTTCTTAGCCGTTCATCTCCTACGACATTACTCAACTCGAATTCACCAGATCCGAGATTATGTTGGCGGACTGCCTCAGTATAAACTAAGGCGCGCGATCGACTATATCCAAGAACATTTGTCAGATAATATATCTCTTGAAGCAATAGCTAACCATATCGATATAAGTACCTATCACTTTTGCCGACTGTTTAAACAATCTACTGGTTTCAGCCCCTATCAATACGTAATTAAACAGCGAGTAAAGCGAGCCAAGCAACTATTAAGACAGAGAAACATGAGCATTGGTGAAATTGCGATCGCGCAGCGTGTGCGTAGCACGTATCGCTTGCGGTTTTACCCACCAAAGCCATCTAAATCGCCACTTCAAACGCTTGACCGGCGTGACTCCCAAAAATTGGCTCGATTTATAGCAAAAATGTGCAAAAAAAGCACGAACGTGCAAGACTTTTCTGTTGCGGTCATCTACAGTTAATGCTATATGCCTAAAGTGTTGACTCGAGGACTAAACCAATGGAAATTACCTGGAATCGAGACACCCAAACGCTCGAAATTCACGTTCACGCCGACCAAGTTTCCGATGAACTACTAGGCGTACTCCCAGGAGCAACTAGGACAGCAGAAGGCTGCTTAGCCTGGAGTATTAGATTCGGTGATGTTACAAGAGCGCCAAGAAGCAGCAATACGGTGCAAGATGAATTGTTGGGAGTTACTGAAACGCTGGTTGGAGATACTTTCTCAACAGCAAGTCGAACGCCTTCCAGCGAGCCTGTCAGTGTCATTCGAGGAACGTTGATTTTAACCTTCAACAACTTACCAATTACAGAAGCGTTAACTTCCTTGGGTGGTCGCCAAATCCCTATTTTTGCTGACAATATAGCACCTCGATCTTCCAGTTCTGTGTCTTCATCCAATATCAACCCTTTTTCAGACACATTTGGCATTCTTCCCAATCCAACTGAAATGCCCGTGCTTCTGTTTGCCAACCCCTTCTCAGGCTAAATGTGTAATTTTGACGACGATTTAGGAGTTTTTTATATGCCAACACTTGCTAATTACGAAGCAATTCAAGATAGTAATTTTGAAATTTGGGCGCTCGAACGCGAGCGAGTTTTTGAATTCGATCTCCCCGACGATATTCGACTGGATGGTTCGGGCAATAGACCGCTAATTTGCTACAGGGTTGATACAGTTGATAATGCAAACAATCTGAGATTTAGTATCTCAATTCGCAATCGAACCGGAGCGACAACAGAAGTTTCTAGTTTGACGCTCAATGACAGTATTATCCGTACCATGATTGAGGTTGTTGATTTTAATGCGGTGAGCCAAGGTTCTAATCGAATTTTCTTTCGATATGAAGGAGGAAACGGGAAAGTCATTTTTAGCGATGTAGTTTTTTGGTATAAACGACGAACTTAACCTGATGTCAATCAACTTGATGCCGAATTAATAGCAAATTCACTAGCCTTGGATTTTCTGCAAGATTCCTCAACGCAGAAACGAAATATTGGAACTTATCGGGGTGGACTACCTCAACACAAGTTGACGTTGGTTACGGATTATATTAGCGAAATGAATTGGCAGCCATTGCTCAACTGAGTCCCTACCATTTCTCCCGTGCCTTTAAACAATCTACTGGTATCAGTCCCCATCAATATGTGATTCAGTGTCGAGTAGAGCGAGCAAAGCAACTATTGCGACAAGGAAAAATGAGCATCAGTGAAATTGCGATCGCGCAGCGTGTGCGTAGCACGTATCGCTTGCGGTTTCACTCATCAAAGCCACCTGAATCGCCATTTCAAACGCTTGACAGGAGTAACTCCTAAAACTCTGCTCAAGTTATAGCAAGAACGTGCAAAAACAGCAAAAATGTGCAATACAAGTAAGCCGCAATTTGCCATCATCAAAGATAGAAAACCAGAGAATCCTGCTCGGGAGCATGTCAACGAGAGTAGCCGACACCCAGCAAGGGTGTCGCTACACAAACAAAGTCTACCGAAGGGCAGGCTTTAAAAGTTTTAGCCAGCTTCGGCGGGCTTCGTTTGTATAGCCGCACCCTTGCTGGGTGTTGGTGTAGATTTGCTTGCCTTGACATGCTCCCATCCTGCTCCCCTTGGGGAGCAATAAATATCAAAATTTGAACAAACCTACAGGAGTAAATCTGATGAAAGCAATAGAGCCTAAAAAATCGCCAACCATACTAAACGATCCTAATCAAGCTCTATGGAAAGAAATCGGTGATGACGTAGCTGCTCAACTAGCTGGCGGGGGAAGAGTGAAGGGATGGGCTAAGTGCCAAGTACCGGGCAAATGTGAAGTAGGGGTTAACATTACGATCCTCAAATTTTAGCAAGCATAATACGTCAAAATCGCAGCTATTTGTAGAGTGGGCATTGTCCACTCTAGACAAATTGTTGATGCTAAACATTAGCACGCTAAAAAATAAGTTTGTAGGGTTGGAGGATTTTAAGCAACAAAACCTTTTTATTACATTAGGGAGAAAGATACTATGGCTAGCGTCAAAAATGTAATATATGGAACCAGAGCAAGCGACAATATCCTTGGTCATAACACCCCTTTCTGGTCTATTGAAAACGGTCAGTATGTCCTCAGATCTGCCGACGATATCATCTATGGCTTCGGCGGCAATGATGATTTAAATGGACGGGGTGGCAATGACGAATTGTTTGGTGGTTCTGGCAATGATACTTTGGAAGGCGAAGATGGCAATGACGAATTGTTTGGTGGTTCTGACAATGATGAAATGTATGGTGGTTCTGGCAACGATCAATTGTTTGGTGAGTCGGGCAACGACGTCTTAAGTGGAGGCTCTGGCAATGACACTTTGAATGGTGGCGACGGAGACGACTTCTTGAATTCACAGGATGGTAACGACTTTTTAGTAGGGGGAAATGGCATAGATCAGCTTAGGGGCGGAAATGATGCTGATACCCTTAATGGTGGAGCTAATAACGACTTTTTACGCGGAGAAAATGGCAACGACAGCTTAGTAGGAGAAGCGGGTGACGACAACTTGCAGGGTAACGAGAATAATGACATTCTCAACGGTGGCATTGGTAATGACGATTTGTATGGCGGTTTTGGCACAGATACATTAATCGGAGGAGACGGTAATGACTGGATTCGTGGTTCTGATGGAGGTGTAAACGATATAAATACCAACGAATACGACATACTCACGGGTGGTGCTGGCGCAGATGACTTTGTTTTAGGAGATGCGTTATTTGTAAACAGTTGGCCCCATTATTTGGGAACTGGTAATGCCACTATTACTGACTTCAATACCGCTGAAGACACAATTCGTCTCTATGGTAATAGTGGAAGTTACGCTCTTAATGCGATCGCTCCTAATAATACCGGCATCTATTACCAGGGAAATCTGATTGCAGTCCTTCAAAACACAGCCAATCTTGATTTGTCTCAAAGCTATTTTGTTTTCTACCAATTCTAACCCTTTCCTACCAAACCAAAAGGGTGCATATCGAGGAAGACAAACCAGCGTAAGGGCGGATTTTATCAAATATATCTCGATCGCTAACCATCTGCGAAACCCGCTCTTTCAGGCTCATATTTTTACAATAATCTCAGGAGTTGAAACATGCAACACAAACACAAAACAAATAATTCATTGCTATCTGCCTTTGATTTGGCTTTTGAGCAAGAACTTGTTCTTGAACTAGGCGAAGAAAATGAGGAATTACTGTCAGGGGGTTACACTGGTGAGGATAGGATTCGCTCCCGATTAACCGCAATAGATGTAGAACAAGTAACTGGTACTGGTAGTACGATCGGTTACCACGGAATTCGCAGTATTCCTACTCTCATGATTTGAAGGAATACCAAGCGATCAACTCGCAGCAAAAAGGAGGATTTAATCAGGCAAATTCAAGAACTTTGGCAAGAAGAATTAGATGACTAACAAGCTGAAAAAAGGAGTTGAAATATGTTTACCCAGCACCCAATTAAAAATTCATCAAAGCCTGACTTGGATGTTGAACAATTACATCCCCTAGTAAGCGAGTTAAATGAAAAAAGTCAGGAATCGATTTCTGGGGGAACTGTAAAAACCATTAAACCATCAGGTGACAAACTCTCGCTTGTTCTGCTTTTCCCCAATCCTTTTGCTTAAGTTAATAAACTCCGATTCGTTAAGGAGTTTGTGGAGTCATGCGTTATTTAATTCGCCATGCAATTCCAGCCGATATACCCAAATTGTCTGAATTACTGAATGCCTATATGCAAGAGACATTCCAGAAGGCATGGGGAGGCACTCCAGAACAACTAAAACAGGACTGCTTTGGGGCTGAATTTGAAATGCTTGTAGCAGAAACACTGGAGCAAGAAACAATCGCTTTTGCGGCTTGGAAAACATCCTACGATCTTCATTGGTGCATCAAAGGAGGCGAAGTTATCGATTTGTTCGTCTGTCGCGAACATCGAGGTCGCGGAGTTGCCATAAAGTTGCTGGTTGCTGTTGCTAACGAAATTCAAAAACGCGGCGGAGTTTATATCAAAGGTCAGGCAGTTGATGGTAGTGCCGAACGTCTTTAT
>DNGJ01000110.1:10888-11383 GCA_003486305.1 Cyanobacteria bacterium UBA11371 | reverse complement strand
GACACTTTAATTAATGACCCCCATATTAGTACCGCCGCCGAAGCAGAACGGGAATTTTGGCACCATCAACAATGGCAAGAAAAATTAGAGCAACTCTCCCCTGGTTGTATTTTAGTCGTCGGATATGCCCCATCGGTTTTAATGTCTGCTGGCGCTGCAATTGAACAAAAGCAATTGCACCCCGCTTTAATTATTGGAATGCCGATTGGTTTTAGTCATGCCCCTGCTGCCAAGCGCAGGTTAATGCGTTCCGGCGTGCCATTTATTACTACTGAAGGCACTTTAGGTGGTGGATTGTTAGCCGCAGTCGCCCTCAATGCTTTAGTTGAATCTTTAATTGAAAAACCAGATTGTCACTGTTATTTGAGTTAATCTAAGATTTTGCAGCAATAGATTAGGCGGGCGGGACGCCCACCCCACAAAACATGGTTAATCTTGTGGGATGGGCGTCCCGCCCGTCTCCTGTATTTTGAGGGCAGGCGGGACGCCTACCCC
>DNGJ01000110.1:10581-10719 GCA_003486305.1 Cyanobacteria bacterium UBA11371 | reverse complement strand
CCCCCCCCGTCCCACCCCACAGCAATTTAGCAGAAATTAACTGCGGCGAACAATTCATAGCAACGATTGCGGGAAAACCCAATTGGTGGTTAATTTGGAACGGGCAATCTTTAATATTGATATCATGTCCTTAAGCAT
>DNGJ01000110.1:0-10232 GCA_003486305.1 Cyanobacteria bacterium UBA11371 | reverse complement strand
TCAGGTGAAACCCGGTTTCTTGGCACAGATTGGGCAGGTATTACCCACACCGTAAGCACCATTAACCATACAAGTCCGATACTTAAGGACTTGATATGACTTAAATTTAATTGCTAAACAGAGCGATCGCATTCGTGACCAAAATCCAGAATTGGCAGATGCGATCGCTAATTGTCTCGCTAATTTTGAATTTGACAAAATTTTGAATCTAATTGCACAAAATAACCCAACCGAATAACGAGTATCGAGTGTCAAAAGTACCGCAGCCTACTTTTGTTAATTTTGTTGGCAATAAAAATAAAAAATCTTTTTTATCAGATGTAATAGGAAAATGATAAAATTAAAAATTATCAGGGTCGTGTCGCAATTTAAACAATACTGAGGTTAAATACCTAAGTATACCGATAGCGGTCGGGAGTATCTACCCGGAAATGCCCACAATGTTTGAGTAATTGTTGACTAATTGACCAAAGTACCGCTATGAAAACTCGCTACTGGCCTGGGGTCGCTTCCGCATTAACAGCGGGAATTGTATTAGCGATCGCTTGGGTTTTCGACCGCACCGAAAAAGAGCGGTTTCGGCAGCAAAACCGCGCCGAAGTACTCACTCAACTGAGTGCCACCAGAGCGCGTCTCGAAGGAGGATTGAACCAGCGACTGTTTCTCACGCGGGGTTTGGTGGCGTATATCTCATCAAAAAATCCCAATATTAGCCAGCAAGAATTTGAAACCTTGATGCGAGTCATGGTAGCAAATAAACCGGGTATTCCCAGCGCCGCCCTGTTTAAAAACACAATTTGCACCCACCTTTATCCCCTTAAAGGACAAGAAGAAGCACTGGGATTTGACCCGATGAAAATTCCAGCAGAAAGGGAAGCTTTCCAGAGAGCAATTGATACCAGAAACACCGTATTAGCAGGTCCAGTCGAATTAATTGGTAAAGGAGGCGCAGCTTTCATCGCCCGCACCCCAGTTTTTCTCACGCCTCCAGGAAAACCACCTGAAAGCGGTGCTTACTGGGGAATGGTCAGCATCGGCATCGATCGCGATACCCTGCTAAAAGAAGCCGGACTGCTTGACAATTACGCCAAACTCCGATATAGCATCCGTGGGAAGGATGGACGAGGTGCCGACGGGAAAGTATTTTTCGGAGATGAGGCAATTTTTCAGCAAGATCCGGTGATTTTGGCAGTAACGCTGCCCAACGGTTCCTGGCAGTTGGCAGCGATTCCAGCCGCCGGATGGCCCACCAGCGCCCCCCTATCCAAATGGTTGTGGATAGGAGCTTCCTTGACGGCGCTGTTGGCGGGTGCGCTGATGTACGTTTTGGTCAGCGCCCCAACAAGGCTGCGAGTTGCAGTCGAACGAGCCACGGAAGCACTCCGCAAAAATGAGGAAGCACTAGAACGGCGCGTTGCCGAACGCACAGCCGAGTTAGCCATTGCTAAAGAAAAAGCCGAAGTTGCAAACGAAGCCAAAAGCACTTTTCTTGCCAATATGAGTCACGAATTGCGCTCTCCCCTCAACGCAATTCTCGGCTTTGCTCAAATTATGACCAGGAGCAAAAATTTACCAAAAGAACATCTAGAAAATATCAGCATTATTACCCGAAGCGGCGAACATTTACTCACTTTAATTAACAACGTTTTAGACTTATCCAAAATCGAAGCCGGACGCACGACCCTCAACGAAAAAAACTTTGACTTGAGCGGAATGCTTTCGGATATAGAAGATATGTTCCGCCTCAAAGCAGAAGAAAAAGGATTGCAATTATTATTAGAACATACCCCCGATGTGCCGCGATACATCCGCACCGATGAAGTCAAATTGCGACAAGTTTTAATTAACCTAATTAGTAACGCCATCAAATTTACTGAAGAAGGCGGCGTATCAGTGAGAGCGGGCATAGGTAATCCAATTACCAATTACCAATTACCCTCGTTCCCAGGCTCTGCCTGGGAACGCAATTACCAATTAAATTTTGAAGTTCAAGATACTGGTTTTGGGATTGCCCCCGAAGAGTTAGAAAAACTATTTGAAGCATTTGTGCAAACTGAAGCGGGAAAACAAGCCCAAGAAGGGACGGGTTTGGGATTATCTATCAGCCGCAAATTCGTGGAGTTAATGGGGGGTGAAATTGAGGTTGATTCTACAGTGGGAAAAGGCTCGACGTTCAAATTTTATATTCAAGCGATCGCAATCTCTCCCAGCGAATTAGAAAGTAAAAAAAACCCGCGCAAAGTCATTGCCCTTGACCCCAAACAACCGAATTATCGCATTTTAATTGCAGATGACAAATCTATTAATCGTCAAATGCTAATTAAATTACTTTCTCCCCTCGGCTTTGAATTGAAAGAAGCCACTAATGGAATTGAAGCAATTGAAATTTGGCAAGCATGGTCACCGCACTTAATTTGGATGGATATGCGAATGCCTGTAATGGATGGCTACGAAGCAACTAAACAGATAAAAAGCACTACCCAAGGTCAAGCAACGGCAATAATTGCCTTGACTGCCAGCGGATTAGAGGAAGAAAGAGGCGTTTTTCTATCAGCGGGGTGCGATGATTTTCTGCGAAAGCCTTTCCGGGAAGCAGATATTTTTGAGTTAATGCACAAACATATCGGCGTGGATTATATCTATGAAGATTCAACGGTAGAAAAATCGGGTAAAGTGAGAGAAGATGAAGAAAAACTATTGACACGGGAGGCAATGGCGGCACTACCGACGGAATGGGTGAATAACCTGAAACAAGCGATAGAGAATGTGGATATGAGAGCGATCGCAACCATTTTAGACCAAATTCAGACCGAAAACGCACCCCTGGCTCTTGCCATTCGATCTTGTGTAGATAACTTCGACTACGACAAGATTGTGGCTGTAATACCAGAAGGCAAATTGTAAAAATACTCAAAAAAATACCTCTATGTCACACAAAACAGCCAATCCTATTGTTGCACAAATAACTAGCAAGTTGTCCCTGGGAACAGTTCTAGCGATCGCTTTTGTGCTGCAAAATTTTGCTACAGTCAGTTTAGTCGGTTATTTTTCATTCATAACTGGACAAAAGGCAGTCAATGACTTAGCCAATCAGTTGATGGACGAAGTGGGGAATAGAGTTGAGCAAAACTTGCAAAATTACCTGATAACTCCCCATCAAATTAATCAAACTAACTTGAATGCTGTGAAGCTAGGGTTACTGAATATGCAAGACTTGGCAGCTTGGGAGAAATACCTTTGGCGGCAAGTTCAATTATATCCTTCTATGCTGTTTATTGGTGTTGGCAACGAGCAAGGAAAATACCGCAGCGGGGAAAAGCTGAAAAATGGCTCGCTGAAGATTAACGCAATCGACAGTTTTACAAATTTTAATTTCGTTTCTTACAACACCAATAGCCAAGGCGATCGCCAGAGTATTTTTATCAGCAAAAATTTTATCCTCAAAAATACTAAATGGTATAAACATGTTGCTAAAATTAGGAAGCCGACTTGGACAACCGTTCATGTATCATTGATAGAACCGACTTTGCTCATCAGTGCTATTCAACCAGTTTACAACCCAACAGGAGACTTCTTTCAAGGAGGATTGATTAGTACTTTACGGCTCAATTCTATCGGGCAATTTTTAAATAGCCTCAAAATTGGTAAAACCGGACAAGCCTTTATTATTGAAAGAAATGGAAATCTGCTAGCCACTTCAACTTCTGAACTGCCCTTCCGCGTCAAAGGCAATCTAAAACAACAGTTTAAAGCTGCTGAAAGTAACAACCCTTTGACGCGAGCTACCGTTCAATATCTCGCCACTCATTTTGCCGAATTTAACCAAATTAAAACTCATGAGCAGCTTAATTTTGAAATCAATGGAGAGCGGCAATTTATCAAAGTTTTGCCATTCCAAGATGGCAAAGGCTTAGATTGGTTGATTGCGATCGTGGTTCCAGAAGCCGATTTCATGGAACAAATAAATATTAACACGCGCACCACCATCTTGCTGTGTGTGGGAGCGCTGGCTGTATCCATATTACTGACTATCTCCACCGCGCGCTGGATCGGGAAACCAATGCTGCGTTTGAGTCAAGCAACTCAGAATATTGCTAGCGGCGAACTCGACCAAAAAGTAGACGTGCAAGGCACGAAAGAACTAACAGTTTTAGCCGAGTCTTTTAACCAAATGGCAAGGCAGTTACGCGAATATTTTGCCGCTCTACAAAAAACAAACACCGAGTTAGAAATTCGGGTCGAGCAACGCACTGCCGAACTCAAAGAATCCCAAGAGCAATTGCAACAACAAGCCCAACATTTAGAAGAAAGAGTGCGACAACGCACCGCCGAATTGTTAGAAGCAAAAGAAGCGGCTGAAGCAGCTGACCAAGCCAAGAGTACTTTTTTAGCCACAATGAGCCACGAATTGCGGACGCCGCTTAACGCGATTCTCGGCTTCGCCCAATTGATGAAAAGCGATGCATCGCTTTCTTCCTCCTATCGGGAAAATCTCAACATCATCAGTCGCAGTGGCGAACATCTGCTGGGATTAATTAACGACATTCTCGATATGTCCAAAATAGAATCGGGTCGGATGTTGCTAATTGAAAACGCTTTTGACTTATATCTTTTGTTAGATAGCGTCGAGCAAATGTTTCAACTCCAGGCAACGGAAAAAGGCTTAACGCTAAAGCTTGAACGCAGTCCGGAAGTTCCCCAATACGTGAGTACCGACGAGCGAAAATTGCGCCAAATTTTGATTAACCTGATCGGCAATGCACTCAAATTCACCCAACGAGGCGGCGTGATAGTCAGAGTGCTAATTGCTAATGGCTCATTGCTAATAGGAAAAGAAAAAGATAATTCCAATTACCAATTACCCTCGTTCCCAGGCTCTGCCAGGGAACGCAATTACCGATTGCATTTTGAAATTCAAGATACTGGCTGTGGCATTCCCGTTGAAGAGATTGAAGATTTATTTGAACCGTTTGTGCAGAGTAAAACAAATCGGGGGTTTCAAGAAGGCACGGGATTAGGTTTGCCAATTAGCCGTGCCTTTGCCCGTTTGATGGGGGGTGACCTGACTTTAGTTAGTACGGCGGTGGGTGAGGGAACGACGTTTGCGTTTGACATTCAAGTGGCTTTGGCTGCGGCGGCGCAGGTGGAGATGACTGCACCCTTGCGTCGGGTAATTGGATTGGAAGCCTTTCAACCTACTTATCGCTTGCTGGTGGTGGAGGATGGCTGGGAAAATCGCCAACTGCTGGTTAAGTTACTGCAACCTTTAGGTTTTGAGGTGAAAGAAGCGGTGAATGGACTGGAAGCGCTTGAGGTTTTGGAGAATTGGAAACCGCATTTAATATGGATGGATTTGCGAATGCCCGTGATGGATGGGTACGAAGCAACGCAACAAATTCGCGCCAAACTTGAGGGGGAAGCAATGGCGATTGTTGCCTTGACTGCTCACGTGTTTAAGGAAGAACGGGCGGCGATTTTGTCGGCTGGTTTTGATGATTGTGTCAGCAAGCCATTTCGGGAAGCCGAATTGTTTGCGGCGATGAGTCAGCATTTGGGGGTGCGCTACATTTATGAGGAATCGGCGACAAGCGAGGCTTGTAAGGAGGAAAATGTATTGAGTGGGGAAGACTTCGCATCCTTACCCGCCGAATGGCTGAAAAACCTAGAACAGGCGATTTTTATGGGAGATTTGAATTTAATGGAGGATGCGATCGCGCAAATCCGTACCCAGAACCATGCGATCGCTAGAGCGATCGCCCATTGTCTCGATAACTTCGAGTACGACAAAATTTTGCAATTAATCGAAGCTGCCAATCAACTGTTAACAACTAACCCCTAGCAACCGATAAATTCCATGCAAACTCACAACTTTAAAGGCAACATTTTAGTCGTTGACGACACACCAGCCAATCTCCACCTGTTAATCGATATTTTGAGCAAACAAGGCTACGAAGTTCGACCCGCCCCCAACGGAAAGTTTGGCCTATCTGCTGCTAAGGGAATGCCACCCGATTTGATTTTACTAGACATTATGATGCCGGGAATGAACGGTTACGAAGTCTGCGAACAACTCAAAGCCGATGAGCGAACCAAAGACATCCCGGTTATTTTTGTTAGCGCGATCAACGAAGTGCTAGATAAAGTCAAAGCTTTTGCCATTGGTGGAGTGGATTATATCACAAAACCCTTTCAAGTCGAAGAAGTTTTAGCCAGAGTAGAAGCTCATTTAGCAATTCGCAACCTGCAAAAAAGCCTAGAAAATAAAAATGAGGAATTAACAAAAACCTTGAACCAACTCAAAGCCACCCAAGCTCAATTAATTCAATCGGAAAAAATGGCAGCATTGGGACAATTAATTGCGGGCATTGCCCATGAAATTAATACCCCACTCGGCGCGATTCGCTCATCTATCAACAATATTGCTGACTTTTTCACCGAAAACTTGCACGCATTACCGGAATTTTTTCAACAACTTTCTGCTGAAAACCAGCAGTATTTCTTTGCCCTAATGGAAAAGTCGAGCCAACAAACAACCTCCTTCTCTAGCAAAGAAAAACGTCAAATCAGAAAAGCTTTGCAGCAGCAACTAGAAGAAATGGGAATAGAAGAAGCAGATAATCTTGCCAGTACTTTAGTCACCCTCGGTATTTACGACGATATTCAACCCTTTTTACGCTTACTGCAAGATCCAGAGCGGGACAAGCTGCTCAAAACAGCCTATGACTTAGCTAGTTTTCAGAAAAGTACCAAAACTATTATGACTGCTACAGACCGGGCTGCCAAAATAGTGTTCGCCCTCAAAAATTATGCCCGCTACGACAATTTTGAGGAAAAAGTACAGGCGAATATCGTTGAAGGAATTGAAACCGTATTAACCCTCTATCAGAATCAACTCAAACACGGGGTAGAACTAATCAGAAACTATCAAGAATTGCCGCCAATTTGGTGTTACCCCGATGAACTGAATCAAGTTTGGACAAATTTAATTCACAATGCCGTGCAAGCTATGAGCAATCAGGGAACATTAAAAATTGATGTCACTCAGCAAGAAAGATTTATCAAAGTTCAAATTACCGATAGCGGCTGCGGGATACCAGAAGAAATTCTGCCCCGAATATTTGAGCCATTTTTTACAACCAAACCCCCTGGAGAAGGCAGCGGCTTGGGATTGGATATTGTCAAAAAGATCGTGGAAAAACATCAGGGAAAAATTGAAGTTTTATCGAAACAGGGAGAAACAACATTTACCGTGTTTTTACCAATAAAATTGAACGAAAATGCTAGTATTGCTTAAGCCTGGGATTTGATGCTAGAGTCTTAACTATATCGATTTGCAACAGGAAACCAACAATGCCTAAATCAGCCATTATATGCGTAGATGATGAGGTCACTGTCTTAGAAAGCCTCGAAATAGAACTGCAAAAAGCATTTAAAAATCAATACCTGTATGAATTTGCTGAAAGTGCTGACGAGGCTTTAGAGGTGATTGAGGAATTAGTCGAAGATAGCGTAAAAATTGTAGTAATTGTATCAGATTGGTTGATGCCGGGAATGAAAGGCGATGAACTTTTAATTTTAATTCATCAGAAATTTCCAGAAGTGAGGACAATTTTATTAACTGGACAAGCAGATCGAGAAGCAGTTGAACGTGCTATAAACGAAGCGAAGATCCATGCTTACTTGACCAAACCCTGGAATAGTAAAGAATTAATTGAAACCATTCGTTCGGGACTATCAAAATCATGAAAAAGCCCGCAATTATCTGCGTAGATGATGAACCGACTATCCTGGAAAGTCTGGAACGAGAGCTGCGAATATCTTTCATGGGGAAATATAAGATTGAAACAGCAGAAGGAGGAGAAGAAGCTTTAGAAATATTGGATGAATTATTAGAAGATCAATATGAAGTTCCTTTGGTCATCTCCGATCAAATTATGCCTGGTATGAAAGGAGATGAACTATTAAAATTGGTGCGGGAAAAATCGCCGAAAACCGTGACAATAATGCTGACTGGTCAAGCCAATTTGGAAGCCGTCATCAATGCAATTAATCAGGCAAGTTTATATCGTTATATTGCCAAGCCTTGGGAAGCAGAAGATTTAAGATTAACCGTGGAAAAAGCAATTGATAGCTATTTCCAGGAGAAAAAGGTAGCAGAACAAAATGCCAAACTACAGGAAATGAATCAATTGCTGGCGCGATTGAACGGCGAACAAGCCGCGCTAATTGCCCAACTCCAAGAGAATGAAAATCGCTTGAAACAGTTTTTAGAAGCGATGCCAATTGGCGTTGCTGTTGTGGACGCACAAGGCAAACCTTACTACATTAATCGGCAAGCAAAAGAAATATTGGGTAAAGGAGTTGTGCCTGGTATAACCTGGGAGGAATTAACAGAGATTTATCACGTTTATCAAGCAGGGAAAGACCGGCATTACCCAACTGAAGATTTGCCGATCGTGCAGGCGTTGCAGGGTAAAAGCGTCACCGCTGACGATCTAGAAGTTCGCCAAGGCGACAAGATTATACCCCTAGAAGTTTACGCAACGCCTATTTATAACTCTCAGGAAGAAATTACGTATGCAATTAACACATTACAAGACATTACGGAACGGAAACAAGCAGAAGAAGACCGAACAAAATTTATTTCAGAACTGTTTGAACTCAATTGCAATTTGGAACTGGCGCTGTACGCTGAATCGGAATTAGCCAATGCGGCTAAAAGATTTGTACCGAATGAATTTCTTTCCTTGTTGGGACACCAAAGCTTGGTGGATGTGAAATTAGGCGATGCGGTGCAGCAAGAAATGTCGGTGTTGTTTTCCGATATTCGCAACTTCACGACGCTTTCTGAAAGCATGACTCCCCAGGATAATTTTAAATTTATTAATTCATATTTATCGACGATGGAACCTGCGATCGCTCAAAATCATGGGTTTATTGATAAATATATTGGCGATGGAATTATGGCACTCTTTAGCGGCGGCGCAGATGATGCTGTCAAAGCAGGAATTAACATGTTACAACGCTTAGAAGATTATAATCAAAATCGCATCAGAGCGGGCTATGCACCGATTCGCATCGGCATTGGAATCAATACCGGATCTTTGATGCTAGGAACCGTTGGGGGACAAAGACGAATGGATGGGACAGTGATTAGCGATGCCGTAAATTTAGCCGCGCGGGTGGAAAATCTGACAAAATCTTATCAAACCCCGATGTTAATTACTCACCAAACATTTGTACAATTGAATCAATCCCATCAATATGCAATTCGCCTGATCGACCGCGTACAAGTTAAAGGGAAATCAGAATTAGTCACGGTTTATGAAGTATTTGAAGCCGAACGCCCAGATATTAAAGAAGGCAAGTTAGCAACCTTACCAATATTTTCAGAAGCTTTGCATAACTATAGCGAGGGAAAAATGAGAGAAGCGGAACAAATATTTGCAGATTGTTTGCGCCAAAACCCGCTGGATAAAGTCGTGCAAATTTATCTAAAACGCTGTCAAGAACATGGTACATTAACGCCAATTTACTGTCAATCTAACTTGAGCGGAATTGGTGAAAATAGACGGAGCGATTCTCCGCTAGGAGATGCTTCGCGATCGCAACGAGCAAGTTAATGGTAATAGGTAATTGCTAATTGCTAATTGCTAATTGCTAATGGCTTACACACCTCTAACATTACCTAACTCTTCTTTTCTCTTCCCTGTTCTCTGTCCCTCTGTGGTTCGTTATATATATCATGGTAAAATGCAATAACCAATAGAAAAAATCACCATAAAAAACCGTGAACAAATACATAGCTGCCATCGATTCTGGAACAACCAGCACCCGTTTCATAATTTTTGATAAAGCTGGAAAAATTGTTACTTTCGCTCAAAAAGAACACGAACAAATTTATCCTAACCCCGGATGGGTAGAACACAGCCCAACCGAAATTTGGTCGCGCACGCAAACGGTTATCGATGAAGCTTTAGACCGGGGAAATATCGCCCCTCAAGAAATTACCGCGATCGGCATTACCAATCAGCGCGAAACAATTGTAGTCTGGAATCGACACACCGGAAAACCTTACTATAACGCCATAGTTTGGCAAGATACCCGCACCGATAATATCTGTAACGAACTAGCTCAAAATGGCGGCATAGACCGTTTCCGCGCCCAAGTTGGTTTACCACTTGCCACCTATTTTAGCGGCCCTAAAATTAAGTGGATGTTAGATAATATAA
>DNGJ01000111.1:18955-19740 GCA_003486305.1 Cyanobacteria bacterium UBA11371 | reverse complement strand
TTGTGGTTTTGACATGGTATTGTGTGGACAATTAATTTGTAGACGCCGGATCAATATTAGCGAGAAGGCTGATGTTATGGGGTTTTTTGGAGCGATCGCTAAAAATTCAGGTGGAGAGTACTCGAGCAAGTCAAATAATTTTGGGTAGCTGTAACTACCTAGCACTCATAGGGAAGTTAAAACATCGTGTTAATCCCACCAATAAACAACCACGGGGGATGGTGCGGGATACCGCCCCATCAGTTCGCCTGTACGCTTGCGATCAAAAACTTCCACATCATCGCATTGCCAAACTTTCCCCAATTCAACTAATGGATAAACGCAGTCATCATCTTGAGCATGAACGTAGAGAGTATCGGCGTGCCACCGATAGCTAATACTCCGCAGCGTCCGAAATAAGCCGTTCAGGCAATATTCTGCATCCTCTACAATTTGTGGCCCCATAAAGAAAGAAATCCACAAATTTCTGTTGGCGTAGAGATCGTTCAGCACGCGATTTGCATCAAATAAATTAAAGCGTCCTCGTTGCAGCATCAAAGCTTCTAGTAATTCCTGAGTAGAACACTCGCCAATAGGTTTTGATAGATCGAGCCTGGATTCATTCATAAGTTAATAGTTAAGTATGGTGCGAGCTTTGTTATATAACGAGGAGTGATTTAATTTTATCCGCGCTCAACGCCTTTTGGCATCAAAGGTAATTAAACGTACCAGCATCGGCGATCGCACTCGTCACCGGGGAATTGCGCTCAACGCCTTTTGGGCGATCAACGCTTTTCAGCATCAGA
>DNGJ01000111.1:0-18754 GCA_003486305.1 Cyanobacteria bacterium UBA11371 | reverse complement strand
TCAACGCTTTTCAGCATCAGAGGTAATTAAACTTGTGGGCTTTCTCCTTCAAATCTGGTCAAAATCCTGTGATCAACGCTTTTTCAGCATCAGAGGTAATTAAACCAAGAGTAATCGAAGGCAGCTACGATTCACCTTCACGTGATCAACGCTTTTCAGCATCAGAGGTAATTAAACATTAGGTATTCATCATGGAAGAACTGGTAATATCTCTGTGATCAACGCTTTTCAGCATCAGAGGTAATTAAACCGCCTCAATTGCGCGAAATTGATTCGCAAGATTGCCGTGATCAACGCTTTTCAGCATCAGAGGTAATTAAACCGGCAGCAGGTATACTGCGATCGCACGCGAGCGATTGTGATCAACGCTTTTCAGCATCAGAGGTAATTAAACCTTCTAGGGGTCTCATGGTAATGTTGCCCCAAGTTGTGATCAACGCTTTTCAGCATCAGAGGTAATTAAACCCGAACTGGGTGTGCTTTGGTATGTTGATAAACCCTTGTGATCAACGCTTTTCAGCATCAGAGGTAATTAAACCGGGTTGTTCACCTAGCCAAGTGTCTGGCTGAAATTGTGATCAACGCTTTTCAGCATCAGAGGTAATTAAACCGATTCCGCTGCACAAATCGAGTTGGCGTAGCGTTCCGTGATCAACGCTTTTCAGCATCAGAGGTAATTAAACTTGCTGGTGTTAATCCGAATCCCTTCCTTTGAAATCGTGATCAACGCTTTTCAGCATCAGAGGTAATTAAACCACTATTACTGCCTCAGCCACAGTCCTACGGGAAACGGGTGATCAACGCTTTTCAGCATCAGAGGTAATTAAACGAATTGTCCCCGCCCTAGAAGATGCTTGCTCAAATTGTGATCAACGCTTTTCAGCATCAGAGGTAATTAAACTTTTGCTGGGATTTGTTGGTTGAAAAGGTTTTTGATTTGTGATCAACGCTTTTCAGCATCAGAGGTAATTAAACTATTGTTGCGCTTGGTTTTCCTCTTCTACCCGTTTTGCCTGTGATCAACGCTTTTCAGCATCAGAGGTAATTAAACCGGGCTATTAGGGACGTGCTGCGATCGCAAGGTATGTGATCAACGCTTTTCAGCATCAGAGGTAATTAAACGCAAAAGGGCGGGCTGAGGTTTATTAAATATGCCGGTGATCAACGCTTTTCAGCATCAGAGGTAATTAAACCCACTGCAAGTACTCGTCCGCTTTCTCCAGCTAGTAGGGTGATCAACGCTTTTCAGCATCAGAGGTAATTAAACAAGAAATCCAGGCCCACTCGATAGATTATTTGGTGGTGATCAACGCTTTTCAGCATCAGAGGTAATTAAACCCGTGGCTTGCGTAATACCAGTAGGTCTTACCGCCAGTGATCAACGCTTTTCAGCATCAGAGGTAATTAAACCAAGATCGATACTCCTGCTTTGAGTGCGGCACAGATCGTGATCAACGCTTTTCAGCATCAGAGGTAATTAAACCGATATTCTTTGATTCCCAATCTATTGGGATTGGAAATGTGATCAACGCTTTTCAGCATCAGAGGTAATTAAACTGGGCAGTACGAGAAACAGACGACGAGCCAGCAAGCGTGATCAACGCTTTTCAGCATCAGAGGTAATTAAACGAAAGGGCGACCCCCTGGGCTGAGCAGATTAGAAGGGGTGATCAACGCTTTTCAGCATCAGAGGTAATTAAACTCGCTCAAAAGCTGCCGTTCCGTCCGGGGCGCATATGTGATCAACGCTTTTCAGCATCAGAGGTAATTAAACCGATTTCTGTAATTTCCCCGTATGGCAGCTCGCACAGTGATCAACGCTTTTCAGCATCAGAGGTAATTAAACATACGTTGCTCTCACCCGTTCAAAATCTGAATTATTGTGATCAACGCTTTTCAGCATCAGAGGTAATTAAACTACTTTTTCGGTCACATATTCTTCTATTGCGTAGCTCGTGATCAACGCTTTTCAGCATCAGAGGTAATTAAACTTAATAAAGCCGAAAAAACGGAAGAAGAAATAAAGGCCGTGATCAACGCTTTTCAGCATCAGAGGTAATTAAACTTTATATTCGCTATAGGGGAATTCTTCAAGAAATTGTGATCAACGCTTTTCAGCATCAGAGGTAATTAAACCTTTAGGGAAGAACAGCCGATCTTTTGGATCTTTCCGTGATCAACGCTTTTCAGCATCAGAGGTAATTAAACAATTCAACCAGGAGAATTTCTTTTCGATCCGGGTACCGTGATCAACGCTTTTCAGCATCAGAGGTAATTAAACCGAACAGTTGCAGCAATTGAGAAGTTCGGGCGATTTAAGTGATCAACGCTTTTCAGCATCAGAGGTAATTAAACGCCATCGTTGTTGTTCGCGCAATTTAGCCTTGACGTGATCAACGCTTTTCAGCATCAGAGGTAATTAAACCCAATCTTGCCGCGCCCAAAGTTTGCCTTGGCTAGTGATCAACGCTTTTCAGCATCAGAGGTAATTAAACTTGGCTAATTTGAGACAGTATCGCTAGCATCTGCTCGTGATCAACGCTTTTCAGCATCAGAGGTAATTAAACCAACTATGGACGAGATCCGCGATCGCTGCCGAAATAGGTGATCAACGCTTTTCAGCATCAGAGGTAATTAAACAGAAGTTGCAGGACGGAATTTTCCCAATGGATTTATCGTGATCAACGCTTTTCAGCATCAGAGGTAATTAAACAACTGTGAACGGACGCTTGGGACGCGGCAACGGCATGTGATCAACGCTTTTCAGCATCAGAGGTAATTAAACCGGGAGGGGATTAGACTTAAATCCCTATTTTGAAAGTGATCAACGCTTTTCAGCATCAGAGGTAATTAAACACGAAGGCAACAAAAAACCATCGCAATATAGCTATAGTGATCAACGCTTTTCAGCATCAGAGGTAATTAAACTTGCTCATAATGTCTCCTTAGTTCGCACTCCTAATCAGTGATCAACGCTTTTCAGCATCAGAGGTAATTAAACCTTTGTCTCCTCTGCCTTTAACAATTTCGTAAGCAAGTGATCAACGCTTTTCAGCATCAGAGGTAATTAAACTGTACGATCCCTCCTACCACCGCCGAGCAATTGGGTGATCAACGCTTTTCAGCATCAGAGGTAATTAAACAGCGACGCCCGAAACCTTTACAGGATAAGCGCCCCTAGACAATATTATAAGCACCTGACGCCAGTTAGGAATAAACCTTTGACAAAAAGCTTCAAGCCATCACAAACAACAACAATCCCATAGCGTATAACCCTTACCTAATCTAGCTTTGCGAAATTTTGCAAGCACCAGGGCGCAGAGCAAAAACGCTATAACCTAATATTGACAAAGCTTTCAGGCTACAAAACGTCAGGGAGAAGATTCACATGCCCAGGTGCTTGCATTTATCACAGAATCCGATACGCCTCTGGCAATTGAGGCCAAGCATCGGGACGATTGTACAATGGAATGCCCTCGACGCAGCGGTGAGAAAGTCGCAGCAGCAGCAGATCGTCTTCTTTGGCTAAGATTTTCTCCAACTCCCAGCGTAACTTCTCGCGATCGCGCTGATTCAACCAACAGCGAAAAATCGAATATTGCATCCTTTCCCCATAACCTTGCAGCAATTTGTAAGCTTTGCGCCAGCGTTTGGGGTCGCGGATATCGTAACACACCAAGTACCAATTTTTTAATTCAGCCACAATTGCACCTCTTGATTAGATCTCGCTTCTCTCGTCACATCCCGCCAGGGAATCAATTCCAAGGGCTTTTAGCGAAAGTCCGTTAAAACGGACTGAGATTGTACGATTTTTTAGTCGGTTTTAACCGACTTTAGCTATTAGACCGGAAATTTATTTCCGGGCGGGGCTGGCTAATAGCGAAACTCGGGTAAAACAAACTGATAGTGTACGATTTTTTAGTCGGTTTTAACCGACTTTAGCTATCAGACCGGAAATTTATTTCCGGGCGGGGCGGGAATACGGTTTCTGGGTCATTTCACCGCACGATTAACTGACCAAACAAACCACCTTCCCCACACCATTCTTTTTCCAAAAGCCGCACTTCCAACTCAAACAAACGACGATAAGTCAAGGAATAATTAATCGCCGGATGTTTCCAATTTTCTTGCTTGCGTTTCTCGTAAATATCGATTAACTTGCGCCACCCGGATTCGCTTAACCAAACTTGGTCTTTTCGCAGGTCAAAATCTGCCTTCACATCCCACTGATTGCGATTCACCGAAGCCATCACAGTCATATCCACCAACGGGACTCGAAATATTTCCATTAAATCGAGTGCTAAAGGCGGTGCTTGGGTGCGCGGTTGGTGGTAAAATCCCAAAGCTGGCTCCAATCCAACGGTTAGAATAGCATTCATAATGTCTTTAATTAGCAAAGAATAACCAGCGCTAATTAAGCAGTTAAATCGGTCTTTCGGCGGACGACGATTGCGATCGCAAAACCCCATCTCTTTGGAAACCGTTTCGGAAATCAGTTCGGGTAAAGCGCCGAAATATAACCCCGCTATATTGCCTTCAAATCCCAGCAACGATGCCAAAGATTTGGCTTTGGGGACTTGTTTCAGCAGGCGTTGTATTTGCGCGATCGCTTCTACCAATTTCTCGCTACCTTCGCCTTTCCCCCGCTGTCCCCGCATCAAAAACTTGCGCTGTCCTTGACCGCGACAAGTCACCAATTTTTTAGCAAATTCCAAACAAGTTTCCGGGTTACTTAAAGCCGCATACTGACGAATTCGTCGCTGAATACTTCCCCCCCGCGTATCAAAACTCCCCACATAGCGCCCACCCCCAGAAATCAAATGCACGCCGATATTTTGCGCCGCACAAAAATGCAATGCTTGGGTTGACATTTGCGAAAAACTATGCATGACAATTTGCCCAATTCGTTGCGCGGGAATAGTTTCCACAGGTTGATTCCGGCGAGTAATTTTGATTTGTTCTCCCGTTCTCCCGACGCTAGTTCCCGGTTCTAAAATATGAATAATTTCCCGTTCGTCATCTTCAGGAAATAAACGAATCGGTTCCCATTCCCGATTGTGTGCGAGTCGCGCTTCTTCGGGTAAGCAAACAGGTGCCAAAGAACACCGCGCGCAGAGTCGTTCGTTATCGGTGACGGGAGGACGATGGAGAGAGTTGCGAAGCTGACGCGCCTGTTGAATAGCAGCTTTCACCGCTTCCCGTCCTGCGTCATCGAATGGTATTTTTATCAGTACGTTATCGGCGTGGTAGCGAATGCGACCTTCTTTAACCGCGATGTTGAGGGCAGATTCGAGGAGACAACAATAGGCGAGAATTTGGATGCGATCGCTTTCCCAAGCTTGGGGTTGTTTGTTATCGTCGCGATGACAGCGACCGCGTTTATGTTCGTAGGGGATAATTTGGCGATCGCGCGTGCGAAGTGCATCGACTCGTCCGCGCAAACCTAATTCTTCGCTTTCGAGATATAAATCTTCCCATTCTTCATCTTCCTGTTTTTCCAGTTCAGAATGCAATCGGCGTCCGGCAAAAACCTCTGCATTTTGATTGCGAAGTTCCTCAACTTCTTCGAGGTAAAAAAGGCGGGGACAATAAGCGAGAGCGTGGAGAGAAGAAACGCGAATCGTGTCGGTTAGAGTGATGGGCGCTTCGAGTGTTTGCATAAAGAAAATGCCTCAAGATAAAGTTTCAAGCGCCTAATGGCATCTGAGGTTGAAAATCACTCTAACGCGATCGCCCGGAAAAAATGCTTCCTAGTTAAAATAATGCCTGACTCTCGTGGGACATGTACTGACATCAAAGGTGCGATCGCAAGATAATAGACTTCTCCAAAAACTCTTGTGGGATAGGCGTCTCGCCTGTCTTTAAGGTTGTTTGTTGGAGAGGTCTAATAGACAATGCGATCGCACCTTTTTTTCTGCTCAACATCCAATGGAATCAGGAGTTGACAACAACTATATTTTTACGGCATCAGGTTGCTTCGGTGTCCAAGTCCAAGCTTCTTCAAGGGGATAATTGCTGGCAGATACTGGCGCATACAAAAACTTAGTTGTTTTGCTGTTATCTGCACGGTCAATACCGACAGTTAGACGACACGAACCTTCACGAGGCGAATCATTTGACTGCATTTGAGCATACCACTGAGTTTCTTCAGGTGGCGATTCAATCAGGTCAATGCGGTCGAACAACAAATTATTATCACCTGCAAAAGGTAACCCATACCGTTCGGTATTGAATTCGCCTGCAAGACCTTGCTGAATTCGCTCAACTAACCAGTCTTCAGGATTTCGGATACCAATAACTAAATCCAGATCGACCAAAATCTCTCGCTTAACTGGCACAATCCAATACTTTTGACCATGCACGTAAGCTTTGAGTTCTTTACCAGATGTACCGACAGGATAACTTTGAAGTTGCTGATACAGCTTACAAGTGACGGTTTGGGTGAAATTAACCGTTCCGATGGCAAGACATAAATGAGGGATGTCTTTACGAATTTGGAGAGTGACGCAAGAATCGACCGATTCTCGCATTTCAATCGCTGCTATATTTAAAATCAAGCCAAGCGCTGCTGATGGAGGAATAATGGGCATTGTGGCGCGGTAACTTCCTGCTTGAAAATAGCGATACGCTGCAAAGGGAGCTTGCGCCCTCAACCAAAGGTAATCGGTCACAATTACGCCTCCTCTTGGTTGAGAAAAGCATCAGATAAATCGGCTAATAAACGTTCGGGATTTTCATACAACTTTACGCCTGCGTTTTCTAGGCGGTTAAATTCTTCCTCACGATTAACCTTCATGTCCCTGACTAATTCACCGCCAACCCAGAATTCCTCACCAGGCAAATCGTCAGCTTTAATGCGAGATAAGTCTGGAAAAGTACCATCATTTTGAAATCCGTAGGTGTTATAACCAGCAACCAAACGCGGCGTGAGTCGAGCGACAATACTCCGTGGCGCCATTTCAAAATAGCTCCTTGCATGATTTCCCGCTACTCCGTTTAATTCCCCAATTGCTGTCAGCAATTGCTCTACCCATTCTTTCTTCTGCTGGCAATCTGAATAAGCTAAAGCAAATGGATACTGATAGGCAGTATAGGCAACTTCCCGATGCAGTAAAGCCGAAGTAGATGAATTTTTCCAAGGGCTGTTGCCTGCATTTTTCGGCGATTGGTGGAAAGTGGCATCAAGCTCATAGGGAGTTAAAGCCACGGCTAGGTTTTGGCGAAAAACACTATCTCTTTTGGCAGGTTTGCTTTTATATTTCTTGACAGCCTCTTTATCTGCCACTAGAAAGCCAAACAGATAATCATCAGCATACTTTTCAGCATCGGGAAATTCCTTAAACTCAACTGCTAGTTGGTCTTCATTGTGCAGTCTAGTTCGATTGTGGGGCAAGTCATAATTAATCAAGATTTCCCGGAGTGCGTTTCGCATCGACTCTGGGCTAATCACAGTGTACTCTTTTTCCCTTTTGCCATCTTTCCGACTAATTTTTTGCAGTACAGTCCGGCTTGCTTCACTCTCTCCGCGATAATTAGAGCTAGGAGCAGCATAGGTGAGAACTGTTGCAAAAAGATTTTTGAATTTTGCCATAAAACACCTCAAGTTTAACAATGGGCAACTGCCCAACGCCTTGCGGCATCAGAGGTAAAAAAGTGGATTCAAGCATTGGCAGAGATAGCTAGAAGAGTAAGCGATCGCGCTTTTTCTGTATCCTCATACAGAAGCTTTGCCAATTTTTGGTAGCTCTCAAATTTGAGCCAATAGCTCTGATTAACTGAGCCAAAAGTTAAAACAAAGTATTTGATAAAATCTTCCCCAGTTCTACTGCGACAACCGTAAAACACATCCTTGGCTATTTTTTCCTTAGCCTCATAAAATTCTGTTTTCTGAGCGTCAGTTTTCATTTCATTCCATTTTAAGCGATATTTATCCTCAATTTTTTTGATCAAATAGGTGTTTACCATTTCATAAATCAGTTTTTCAACTGATAAATCATTATCATGTTTTGTTGTCATTTCATCAACCTCCGCACTAAAAGCAACTCTTGCATCTCTACGAAACGTTACAGAACCAAAACTTTCTTTAAAAGGACGAATAGCACACAAACGAGCAAAGCCAAAATACCAAGGATGTTCAGCTAAAACATTCCGTAGGCGTTGCTCCAAAAAAACCGAATCTTTGTAAGCTTTTTTAACTCTGGTGTACTCATCTATTTGGTCTTCTTTTGGAGTAATTCTGGCTGTTTCCAAAATTTTGATACTGTTCCCCTGCTTTTCAGCATGGACAACTTCAACGCCTAGTACTAAATCGCTGATAGATTTTCCCCGCTCAAGTTCCTCCAGCCGCTTTCGCAGCACTCGCAACATTTCCAAACCACCCGCTAAAGCTAAATTAACTACCCCCTCACGGGGACGATAGCCATTATCACCAAAACACTCACTTGTTCGTTCTTGTTTCATGGCATACTCGAAGTCTTCACAAAATGTTTCTAGATGAGCAACATCTGGAATTACCAAAACATAGCCAATAGACTTTAATTTGTCATCGTTACCACGCACTACAGGTTCATAAACTTGTGCAGCATAAGGCCAAAAATGCAGCAAAAATTGATATTTTGCCCGGTCTTGAAAAGGAACATTTTCTGCATTAGTTGCCTGAGCGCCAAGAAAATAGGTACTGGGTAAATCAACAATGTCTTTACCTTCTGGTTTTGTTAGATAATTCCAGACCTTTTGCACTTCAGCAATTGGTTTGCCATCTGCACTGTCTTCAAACGGCTTGCGAGTAGTGGGTACACCTCGGAGAATAGACCAAAGCATATCGCGCCACAGTTTTACCCACAATCCATCCTCACCATCACCACTCGGATCTAAATCAGCAATTAAGCGAGCTTTGGGAATAACATTCGAGTAGATATAATACGTTTCCGTTTTTGTTTTACCTGTTTTTGGGTCTGTAATTTCTCGCGTTTCTGTGTCGTCTGGCTCTTTGCCTTTAAAAGGCTTTTTACTTTTTAACTTCCCTTTAGTGCCTGCATACAGTTCTCCAAACAATCCTTCTAATCCAGGTCGATCAATTTTGAGGATGACACCAGTTTCAGTGCGCGAGTTCAACTCGCAAATTCCTGGATGTTCCCCAAACTTCTTCAGCCATTTAACCATCATCACTAAACCTGCTAAACCTGCACGGTGCTGTGCTGATGGCAACTCTGCCAATTTGTATTCTAAAGTTAAAACTTGGTCAGCCATACTACTTTTTTCCTTTGGCATAAAATCCCCGCGTAGAACAGTACTGATTGCTATCTGCTATGCCAAAATATTTGGGCAATTTATCCGGACGTTGCGGATTATCTAGGTTGAAGTTAGCAAACTGGCAATATTTCGGGACATCAATTACATATCCATCCCAAGGCTGGTTATTTTTAATGCAGTTTTCAACGGCAGTGCGATCGCCATCCAAAATACAAGGTCGTTTGATATCCTTAATATCCCGCAAATTACCGGGTATCGCATAGTAACCACTTACTAAAAACCGAGCTTTACCATCAGCCATCGGTTCTCTCAGGGCGTGTTCTTCTAGTTTTTCTGCTAACTGACGCTGACTCAAATCTCCAGAATCTAAATCATCAATAAAAGCTTTAGCAGCTTTAATTTCTGCATCTGTGTAAGGTTCGGGTTTTTCAGGTTCATAAACCAGCAATGTTGCCCGAAATTTATCTCCCCTCGCTCGATGGCGGTTAGCACGTCCAAATCGCTGTACCAGAGATGAAATCGGAGCAAGTTCTGTAATGAGTATATCAGCATCGAGATCCAAACTCATTTCACAAACTTGGGTTGTAACTGCTATAACAGCATCCTGACTTTTCGGCGAAAATGCCGCTACAGTCTTTTTATGAATCTTCTGGCGATCTTGTAAAGTGAATTGGCTGTGATAACTGATAACTTCAATCCCAAGTTCTGTTGCCAATTCATCAGCTATTTTTTGACAGCGTTCTACTTGATTTACCACCCACAAAACTCGCTTTCTATCCTTTATATCGTCAGAGAAAGCCTTTTTAGCTTGGTCAAATGCAGTTGATTTACTAACAAACTCTAAGCGATAGCGCGGATGTGATTCCTGTTCTTCCAAGTCTTCGAGTTCGGCTCGATCTTCAAGAGTTGGATATATTTTTAGTCCAGCTTGCCGCAATTCTTCTTTACGAGACTTTGGCAATGTAGCTGTCATGCAAAGAACAGGCACATCAAAGGTTTGCAAAAAAGCGATCAAATCATCAAACATTCTGCGATCGAAGCTATGTACCTCATCAATTACTACCGCTGCATCCGCTAAAACTGGCAACAAGCACATCGCTCTGTAATTATGTTCCATGAAACTCAAAAACTGATCGACTGTGGCGCTAAAATAGCGACGCGACCAGTATGCCAAAGCATACAACCTCGCTTCTGATTCTGATAATTGAAAGTCTTTGTCTTTGGTAGATTCATTATCATCGGGATTTTCTCGCAGTTCTTTCAGTTCATACTCAGATGTTCCTGTTAAATGGGCAGCAGAATCTTCTGGCGCCCAGGAAATATAGCCTTTAAATCCTTCCAGTGCAGTCGCTCTGGTGGGATACAGAAAGACGATCTTACCAATGTCGTAATTTTTGGATTGTTCTTTGAGCCATTCAAAACCCGCTCTTGTTTTTCCAGAACCACAGGCTGTTATTAGTAAAGCTCTTTTGCCAAGTTTTGCTGTCTGCTTCTGGAAATTTCTTAGCTCAAAAGTTGTTGAGTTTCTTTGACGCTTAATTTCCTCAGTTGAGGGGATTAAAATGTCAGATTCAATCTTTTCTGGAGTGAGAGCATCGGTATAAACTGTCTCTTTAATCCAGGTGTCAAAATCTTTACCTTCCCGCACCAGTGCCGATGCCGCAGAATCAGCAACAATTACGCCAGCTTTGGTTGCTAAAAGTAATGCCCGTTTAGCATTACTTTCTGGGTCAAGTTGGGGCTTGTTAAAACTGCGCCGACAATTTTTAGCGGCTTTTATCCCTTCTTTAAGTGCCTCTCCCCAAACTGAATTTGAGGCTGACCAAGATTCTGTTGGTAGTGGTGGGATTTCTTCTAATTTTGCCACTGCACGGATTTTTTCTAAAACAGTTTTGACTTCTGGGTGTTGCAAATAAAGTTGCAAAGTTGTCCCACGACTAGATTGACACCATTGGCGCTCACCTGATTCCGATGCTTTCAAATGATGGGACAAAACAGCCGCACTGATAATATCCAAATCTAACTCAGGATTTTGCCTAAGCCACTTTTGTATTTCTGGTAATTGCAAAATCAGCGCACTTAAATGCTCGTGTCTAAGTGTCTGTGTGTAAGGCTTTATTCTGATAGAAACAGCCTGTTGAAAATCTTTGTTTGCTTTCCCCAAGTCATGAAATAGTGCAGCAACTCTCAAGTTAAGTAAAAATTTCTCTTGTGCTGCTTTTCCCTGAATTTTAAAGAATCGGCATAAGTTACGAAACCATCTTTGATTCTTGTCAAATATCAGTCTTGCTGTGTGTTCTGTATCAAACAAATGCTGCTGAAGCGTGAGGATATCTCTCCCATCACGTTGACTTTTTGCTAGTAGTGGCTCTTGGCCTACGCATTCACTTTTTGATTGCTTATTACGTTGATTCATGGTAAAATATAAATCAAATTCGACGTAAAGGTACGAATACTCCGCTTCCCATCCTGCGTTTTCCGCCTAACCCAATTACCTGAAGTTTTAACGAATCTTCTTCGGTTAGATCGGTGGCTACCAAACCAAAACCAACGACAGAGTAACGCTTAATTTTGATGGTTTTACGAGCTATTTCGCCTTGAGAATTCATGGCAATAGCCAGATTAGCCTGAATACCAAGTTGTTCAAGTTGTCGCCTTGCTGCCTCTAAAAATGGTTCTGGTTCTTGATAACCTTTGATCGTGACGATGCGCGATCGCAACGCCGATGCAGGTTGAAGTGGCAAAATTTGGGGAATGTGCAGCCAGATTTCATGTCCGCCAATTTCTAGCCTTTTACCAGCTAACGCACACACTAAATGAACGCGATCGCTAGATACTCGTATTCGCAATCGTGACTGATTGGTTAATGCAATTTTTCCCTGTTTATCGGGAATGCCTGCAATCGTCTCGATACTTAATCCTGGAATTTGATGCAGTTCTGGTTGAAGATGGGAAATTGATGAGAACAATCCATAGCCATGATCGGCAGGTAGAGTTTTACCAGAAATTCCGAAGCTAAGTTCAACACAAGGCAATTCAATTACTTGCCTTTGTGCTTGACCTTCTTGAATTGTCAGCATAGTTATAGAGTTTGTAAGTGAAAATTGTAGCGATTTTTCAGGTTATGCTCTGCCGCCTCTTATCTTAAATAAGAGGGGCAAAGCTATTGTGCGGATAAATGCGATCGCCGCTAGTAAAAAATTAACAAGCTCGGTTCTTGACTTGCGACAATTCGCACTGAATAATAAGGCTTAGAAGCTCCTTTTCGTTCCTCTTTTCCAAACCGGGATTGATAACGCCGTATTGTTCCACTACCCGTTCAGCCTCCAACATGAGCCAATCTCGGATGTTTCTGGTACTCTGAGAAGCACCTAAATGGCATGAAGCAGATGACGCCACCAGTTCCTTAACTAATTCTTGGTTTTGCCTACATAACTCCACGCAGGACTTGGCTAGATCTAAAGTGCCTTGCGATTGACTTAGGGAGAGCCTTAACGACTCCAGTAAGTCGCTGGCATATTTCGGGGAATATTCAGCCCCGTTTCCATTTTTGTGATTCTCTGTTAGCATCGTACTTGACTTTTTATTTTCAGACGCCTTTCGGTTCTCTTTCGAGCCGGAGGGCTTTTGTACTATTGGGTCTCAGCCTAGCATGAGCATTCTCCCGTTGTCAATAAACAGTTCAACCCTTTGTATCCCAGTCTTACACTTAGCTACATCAATCCTTGTGTGCCTAAATCAAAAAACTTCTTGACACACCCCTTTGTTAATCGCCTTACGGCATCTGTGGTGAGAGGTATCTCAGTCAGCACTAAGCTAATGATCAACGCCAGCTGACTCAAAGCCAGCGGTATCAAAGGTACTTGAGATTCGAGTGTACACTCGATACACATCATTTGACCACTCCTGGACGATCGTAATTGTGGCTCATTGCTTCTACCTCCTCGCGCACCAACTGCACCAGTTCAGGCGGTTCCTTGACGATCGCTGCCTTGCCATACCCCAGCACCCAGCGCTTGAGGTCATTTAAACCAGTTACCTTCATTCGCAAGGTGATTGAGCGATCGCGGTGTTCTTCTATTTGTTGAGTCGAATGCCAGCGCCTTTCTTTGATATAAGGTGCTGTCGGTGCATCAAACCAAATGGCGACATCAATCGGTTTCCCTCCCCCCACTTCACTCTGAAACATTTGGTCGAGGAATTCTTTGGCATTGAAGTTTGGATCGCGGATAAACTTTTGATCGAGTACCTGCAATGCCTGAATTCGATCTACCCGGAACGAACGAATGGCTTGACGTTGGTGACAAAACCCAATCAGATAAGGATTTGTCCCTCGATAGATGTCAAGTAAGTATGGGTCTAAAATCCTTTCAGATTCAGCATTTCGACTCGCGGTGAAATACCGCATCCACACTTGTTTCGATGTACGACACGCTTCTACTAGCTGGCTCCAAATTTTTGGGTCAAGATAGGTTTCCGCTCCCGACCGAAACACTATTCTTTCATCAGCGATTTGTTGCAAGTCTACCCAGGTTTGTTCCGGTAGTCGTTCGCTTAGCCGCGCGATCGCAGATCTCAACTCTTCAGCATAAGCCGATCCTGCATAAGCTTGCAGCATCCTCGCTCCCAAGGTGAGGGCAAATAACTCTCCCTGAGATAGGGAAACACTCGGTAAGCGCCACTCCGGATCTGTGTAGTGGAAGCCCTTTTGCCGAGTAAACTCCAAGGGTGCATTGAAGCGATCGCGCAAAAATGCCAAGTCGTTGCGAATTGTGCGTTCGCTCACCTCCAACACTTGTGCCAGTTTCCCGGTAGTCGGTCGATATTCACTTCGCAACAACGTATCAATATGCAGCAATCTTTCCAAATGACGGGACATATATCTGCACCGGATCGATTAGCTACATATTAAGGCGACTACCCGGCAAAAACATTTCCGCCTTGAGGAAAATTAGGATAACTTCTTAGACTTGACCGATTTCTTGCATCGCACTCAAGTAGCAGTTGTAAGCTTGTTCACCGAAGCAAACGAGGATGACCTGCTCGATCGAGGTGTTGTTTTCCAGAAATGATTTAATTTGTGCGATCGCAATCCTAGCCGCCCTCTCCATCGGAAACCCATAAATACCCGTACTGATGGCAGGAAACGCAATCGTGCCGATTGAATACTGCTCTGCCAATTCCAAACAGCGACGATAACAACTCGCTAACAGTTCATCCTCGTTTTGTTTTCCCCCTTGCCAAATCGGGCCAACGGTATGAATTACCCATTTAGCTGGTAAATTATAACCAAAGGTAATTTTTGCATCCCCTGTTTTACAACCGTTGAGTTTTCGACATTCTTCTAAAAGTTCTGACCCCGCTGCACGATGAATCGCACCATCCACACCACCACCACCCAAAAGAGAACTATTAGCCGCATTAACAATTGCATCGACTTTTTGTTGGGTAATATCTCCTTGAATTACCGTAATTCTGTTAATTTCCACGATTTTATTACCATAAAATATGACATAATTCTACTAAATTTTAGTAAAATTTTAAAAAGCAGTCGAAAACGGGCAGGCATTGATGAACTTAGATAGAGTTTCAAATTCCCAGACAGATTTGGAAGCCGAACGCTTGATCGAAGAAGCAGCGTCCAGAACCATGACAGAGGAACAGTATCGCAAAAAGATGCAGCGGCGCAAGGAAGTGCAGGAACAACGCCTCCAAGCGCGATCGCATGAAAAAGGCTTAATTATCGTCCACACGGGTAACGGTAAGGGAAAAACCACCGCCGCGTTGGGGATGGTGTTGCGATCGCTCGGTCATGGCTATAAAGTTGCGATCGTCCAATTCATCAAAGGCGCTTGGGAACCCGCAGAAAAAGCGGTTTTCAGCCTTTGGCCCGAACAGCTAGAATTCCATGCTATGGGAGAAGGCTTCACCTGGGAAACCCAAGACCGCGATCGCGATACCCAAAAGGCACAACAAGCTTGGCATAAAGCTTTAACCTTTATCCGCAACCGGGATTATAAGCTAGTTTTGCTCGATGAAGTCAACGTAGCGCTGAAACTGGGTTATTTAACCATCGAACAAGTTCTAGCAGGACTCGATCAAAAACCTGCCGATGCTCACGTTATTTTAACCGGCAGGGGCGCACCACCAGCTTTAATTGAACGAGCAGATTTAGTCACTGAAATGACCCTGGTCAAGCATCCATTTCGCGAACAAGGCGTCAAAGCTCAACCAGGAATTGAATTTTGATTGTGGTTTGGTTTGAACAATCCTTTCCTGGTAAAAGTGGCTCCCACCCCTGGGACGCTACTGGCTGTAATGCCGCCGCGATGGGCTTCTACAATCCGCTTGGCGATCGCTAACCCCAAACTGCTGCCACTGCCAAAGCGGGAAGGGGTCTGTTGTCTAAAATGGAGAGATTGCTGTCTTTCTGCTAGTCAAGATCGGCCCGATCCGTTTTCAATATCCAGTGATAGCGTCTTCCCCTGAACGATTACAATTTTGCCAAGAAGTAGTCTTGATCGTCGCTCTCCACAAAAAAGGAACAATAATTATGAGTAAAGTTAAAAATATTGTGTTAGTTCACGGCTTCTGGACAGATGCGTCATGTTACAGCCAAATTATTACAACCCTATTGGCGGAAGGCTACGAAGCGATCGCAGTGCAAAATCCCCTCACTTCGTTAGCGGATGACGTTGCTGCAACTCGCCGCGCTTTGGCGCGCATCAACGGTAAATGTATTCTGGTTGGTCATTCCTGGGGAGGTATGGTCATTACCCAAGCTGGCAACGACGAACGAGTCTGTGGCTTAGTCTACATTGCTGCACTGGCTCCCGATATTGGCGAGTCGATGATAGATTTGATGAGTCCCTATGGAAAACCATCGCCCCATTTCCAAGAACAAGACGGCTTGATTTGGCTTTCAAAACAAGGTGTAGAACAGATTCTTGCAGATGACCTGTCAGCAGAACAAGCCGCATTGATATACGCAACTCAGCTGCCACCGTCTGCATCATTGCTTTCGGCTTCATCAGGTTCTCCAGCGTGGATAAATAAGCCAAGCTGGTATATTATTGCCAACGGTGACAAGGCTGTATCACCTGATTTGCAGCGCAAATTGTCTAAACGAATGGGCGCCACAACCACTGTTGTTGAATCAAGCCACGTCCCAATCATTTCTCATGCAAAAGAAGTTTTAGACGTTATCAGAGAAGCGGCAGCGCATTGTTCTGTTTCTGCTTGATTGTCGCCGCATAAACATCAGAAAAACCAGTTATATTATGTTCGGTTGCATCGGCATCGCACGCGGGGGGCGGTTTTATCAATACAATTCGGAACTGGTAACTGCTAATAGCTAATCGCTAATGGCGGCAATTAGCAATTAGCTATTAGCTATTAGCTATTAGCAATTACCCATTACCCAATCTAATCTTTCTATCGGCTCCAAACTTGCTCTTGATGATTCGCTTTACAAACACCTAAAATCCGCTGGTCGTTCTCGCTGACTGTTGCTATCCGTTGATAGTCTTGCAAATTAATTGCCAGCGGGAAGTTTATCGGGTCATCGCCATTGCCAATGCGGGGAAAATCGCCAACAGCAGCAAATTCGGTAGTGGAATTGCCTTCCGGAGGAGTAGAATCAGCAGTTTCAGCGAAGGGATTATTTACTATCAAGTCTAACTTTCTAGACGCCAGGGTGCCGTGAAAACAATTAAACTCGGAGTGAGGCATGTAAACTGCACCGATTACCCGACCCTGGCGCACCTCAAACACCATATATTCTTTGCCAATTTGGTCTGGCTGAGAAGATTCACCGTACAGATAAACGCCATCAGGGGTTTGATTGTTTGGGGTAGCTTGAGCAACTTGAGCTTGATGAGATTTGACCGCTTGGGCAGCATTATTGCTCAGTGCAGGGGTAGCATTACCTGTCCCCACGCCCACTATCAACATTAGACCTGCGAGGGGGAGTTTAAAGGAGCTAGACGGCATGGGCTGATGTAAAAAAGAGTTAACTATAGACTTAAACATTGTTTTCCCCCCGATGTTTCTAAATGCACTCTGAAATACGTCTTATTTACAAATTAACTCACTATTTGGGCAGAACGATTCGCGCTAAAGGATGAATCAATGGTATGAGATTAACTTTTGTTTCTGCCGCGATCGCTCTTGGCTGTTTAAATAAATCGCCCCCTCGATGCGAGGAGGCGATATCTTCACCAGCAGACGTCATAGGTTTATGACGATGACGGTTGTACCTCTCGACTCTGATTGACTACAGTGCCGTCACTCCATATTTCCGATGGGGCTGGTATTTTGTTACAATTATTTACAAGAAAACCCTCGATTGGTGATATCGTTTCCGTTGGCATCGGCATCGCACCAGGGGCGGGTTTATGAACGCAATTCGCCCCAAATCAAAGGTTTCTGGTATAACCCACACCGTAAACGCTATTAACCATACAAGTAGAGACGTTACATGTAACGTCTCTACTACTTGATATGATGGGCGATCGCTATGAAAAAGGGAGAGGAATTGCTTTCCCTCTCCCGTTTGAACTTGGTTTAATCAAGCTGCTTAACCTGCCAGGTATTCCCGCACGTTGGCACGGTGACGGCGCAGGTGGTCGAGGGCTTGACGTTCGAGTTGGCGCACTCGTTCGCGGCTGAGGTTGAGTTGTTCCCCGACTTTGGCGAGCGACAGGGCATTCCCATCGGTCAAGCCGAAACGTAGGGTAAGAACTTGCCGCTGCTGGGGGGTTAATCCAGCTAATAGATCTTCAAGATCCTGGCGCAGGGACTCTTGGGTGATGAAATTTTCTGGGGATGGCCCTTCATCTTCCAGCAAGTCTTGCAGTTCGGTGTCTTGGTTGTCTCCCACGCGCACGTCGAGGGAAACTGGTTGACGGGCAATCGTCAGGTACTCGCGGATCTGCGCGGGTTCTAACTCCAATGCGGAGGCAATTTCAGCGGGAGTGGCGCTGCGACCTAGCTGTTGGGCTAGTTCGCGCTGCACTTTCTTGATTTTGTTGAGTTTTTCGGTAATGTGGATCGGTAGCCGAATCGTGCGTCCTTGCTGAGCGATCGCTCGCGTAATCGCTTGTCTGATCCACCAGTAGGCGTAGGTGGAAAACTTGTATCCCCGCGTCGGGTCAAATTTCTCCACACCTCGTTCTAACCCTAATGTTCCTTCTTGGATCAAATCCAAGAACTCCAGGTTCCGCTTCTGGTATTTTTTGGCGATCGCTACCACCAAGCGCAGGTTCGCTTCAATCATCTTTTGCTTCGCCCGCTGACCCCGACGTACAATGTCGGCAAGCTCGGTTTCGCTTAGACCCACCTGTTCTGCCCACTCTTTCTCGGTTGGTTCGCGGCGCAGTTTTTTCGTCAGGGCGTCCTTTGCTTCCATCAGGTGCATCATTTGTTGCACTTGCTTGCCAAAGACTATTTCTTGTTCGCGGGTCAGCAGGGGCACGCGCCCAATTTCACGGAGATAGGTACG
>DNGJ01000044.1:9379-9575 GCA_003486305.1 Cyanobacteria bacterium UBA11371 | reverse complement strand
GATAACTGAACTAAACCCGCCCCAGCCAATGCTTAGCAATTACCAATTATATCATGCCCACTTGTATCGGCATCCCACGCTCTGCGGGTTTATCAATATAATTCGCCTTCGATCAAAGATTACTGGTAAAAACCGCCCCTACAAAACTGTTAACTGTACGAGCTTCAACACGAGGGGGCGGGAAAATCAACACTAT
>DNGJ01000044.1:0-9019 GCA_003486305.1 Cyanobacteria bacterium UBA11371 | reverse complement strand
TACAAAACTGTTAACTGTACGAGTCCGATACGAAAGAACTCGATATTACCAATTACCAATTACCAAATTCTAATGGTTTAAACTGATAGCCATTTTTAGTAGGTTTCACCATAACTAATTGAACCGCAGCTTCCCGATCGCCTGTAGGACGAAAACTGACAATTCCTGTAGATCCCGTCACGGAAAAATTCGATGCTCTAAGCGATCGCAGCACGCCGTTGCGAGTCGGATTGTTGCGAATTGCAGCAATTAAAGCTTGGGTAGCATCGTAAGTAAGTGCGGTACGCCAATTAACGCTAACTCGCTCGGACGTGAATAAATTAACATTTGTATTCTTACCATTATTTAAAGTTTGATCTGTGGAATTTTTCCCCCAAAGTTGCATCGCTTTAGCGCGAAAGTTTTGCCCTTTTTCCCCTACAAGACTGCCTGGAACTGCTAGCACCATTCCCTCAGCATCTTCCCCAGCAATTTCCAGAGTTTTAGTCAGATAAAAACCATCTCCCGCCAGCATATTTAAGCGGCGACGGTTAACATAAACCACTTGAAGCGCGCGGTCTAAAACATCGTTAGAAGGCAGCAATACAATCGCATCTGCTCCCTGTTTTATAGCAGTTTCAACGCTTTTTCTGGCATTAAAATTCGGGCGGGATAGATCGAATTCACCGATGACTTTACCCCCACCTCGGTAGAACAAGGCATCTTTAAATTCATTTTTAATTGATTGGCTATAAACGCTATCAGAGTTGTAAAAAACAACGGCTTTTTGCTTGTTTAACCGATTTGACATATAAGTCGAAAGCGCTCTGGCTGCGTAGCGATCGCTTGGCATGATCCGAAACACATAGCGGCTCAATTCCGACAGTTGAATTGCCGAACTCACGGGTGCGATCGCAACTAATTCCCCGGATTGATAAATCGATCCGGCGGCTAAAGTCGTATCGCTGATTCCGTGTCCCACCACGCCCAAAATTTCTGGATTTTTAACTAATTCTTGCGCCAGGGATTTGGCAATTCTGGGACGGTTATCATCGTTGGCAATTGCCACTTTTAAAGGCACGCCATTAATCCCGCCAGCCGCGTTAATTTCATCTTGTGCTTGAGCAATTCCCCGCAACATTTCATTGGCAGAATCCGGAGTAATTCCCAGCGGAACTGCGGCGGCGATCGCATAATATTTCCCATTCCCAATCCGCGCATTATTTAAATAGATTAAAGTCTCAGGATCGGTAATATCTGCTTTGCGGGCAGTTGCAAAAGCCTTGATAGCTTGCTTGTAATCGCCAGCTTTGATGAAATCCGCACCTTCTTGTTTGGCGGGATTATCCGATCCGACCGCTAAAATTTGCTCGCCGAAGCTAATCCTTTTGGTATCAATTTGGGCAGGAGAAATAGTATTAGATTCCGGTATTGTTTCAGGAGGTTGGATGCTTTTTGTTAGCAAAAAGAAAGCAATCGCAGCAGCAGCGATCGCAAAAGAAGCGACGAGCAATTTTCGCTCAGGCGGGCGCGGGCGCAGTCTATCAACGGGTGGTGCATCGATCCAAGTAGGATCGACAGTTTGAGAAAGCATTTGCAGCGCCTGTAAAACATCGGTCGCCGACTGATAGCGATCGCCATAATAACAGCGCACCATTTTATCTAGAATAGCAGCCAGCCCGTCGCTGACAGTTGCTGCATCGCGCCAGATAATTTCAGAAGTATTTTTATCGTAGGGCAGATCGCCAGGATTGATTCCCGTCAAAGCCTTAATTGCGATCGCCCCCAATGCATAAATATCGCTATTAAAGTGAGGTAGACCTGCCAATTGTTCTCGAGGCATATAACCTTGAGTACCGATAGCGATTGTCATCGCCGTGCGATCGCACATCGCCTCGGTAGGAACATCATCGATCTGATTGGTTATCTGATTTCCAATATTTTTCACCGCCCCAAAATCGATCAAAACTAATTTGCCGTCAGAAGCGCGGCGAATCAAATTGCTGGGCTTGATATCGCGGTGAATTACCCCTTCCCCGTGAACAAATTCCAGAATTTTCAGCACATCTTGCAGCAAGTCTATAACATAAGCTTCTGATTGTTTTTGACCGGGCGGTAACTCAGAAGATAGGGAATGCCCTTCGATCAACTCTTGCACCAAGTAAAATTCTTCGTTCTGTTCAAAGTAAGCCAACAATCGGGGAATTTGGTCGTGTTTGCCCAATTTTTCGAGGATTTGCCCCTCAGTATGGAAAAGTCGCCGCGCCACGGGCAAAACCGCCGGATTTGGCTTTGCCGGTTTAAATTGCTTCACAACGCATCGGGGATTACCGGGGCGCTGCATATCTTCTGCCACATAAGTTTGGCTGAATCCCCCCGAACCTAAAATTTCGATAACCTTATAGCGTGACCCTAAAATTTGTTCGATCATGATGTCTTTATTGTGCAGCTGTCGGGTATGGGATGTGGGGTGTCGCCGATCGTAAATTTTGCACCATTGACAGTCAAAAAACTTCGCCCGAAAGGGCGGTTTATGTCAGTCTTAAAACAAGGATAAAAATTTTGTGACCCAGTTTCTATTTTATGAAGATAAACCAACGTCATGCATGGCCTAGTACAGTTGAAGAAGCAATCCCGATACAGCAGCAACTTGCAGGTGAAGTGATAACCAGTGACCAATTGGGGACGGTGCAGCATGTGGCTGGGGTGGATGTAGGATTTGAGGAAAATGGCACGATAACGCGAGCGGCGGTGGTGGTGTTGAGTTTTCCGGAGTTGGAGTTAAAGGAATATGCGATCGCAAATCGTCCTACCACCTTCCCTTACATCCCCGGATTTCTTTCCTTCCGAGAAGTTCCCACCGTCATCGACGCCTTAGAAAAACTCACCCTCACCCCCGATTTAATCTTATGCGACGGTCAAGGCATCGCCCATCCCCGCCGCTTTGGAATTGCCTGCCATTTAGGAGTTTTGATCGATTTTCCCACCATTGGAGTCGCCAAATCATTGCTAATAGGCAAGCACGAAACGTTACCGGACGCAAGGGGTAGTTGGAAACCTTTAATAGATCAAAGCGAGACAATAGGAGCGATTTTGCGGACTCGTAGCGGAGTAAAACCGATTTATGTTTCCAGCGGACATCGCATCAGCTTGCCCACTGCTATTGATTATGTAATGCAATGCACGCCAAAATATCGCTTACCAGAAACCACTCGTTGGGCTGATAAAATAGCATCAAAGAGGGGAAAATGGCCTTTAATTCAAACTGGAGAATGAATCAAAATGTCTAAAGAATTATTCGAGGTACTGAGATTAGCAGATCAGCTTTCACCCGATGAGCAATTAGAGCTAATTTCTTATCTAGTACAAAGACTTAGAAATTGCGACATCAAACGCAAACCCCGTCGCAATGTTATGGAATTTGCCGGAGTCGCCCCCAATCTGCTAGGAGGTATGGATGCTCAAGAATATGTGAATCGCATTAGGCGGGGTGAGTTTCCAGAACTTGAAATCCAACAACAGGAATCGGAGAAACAAGAGTGACCATTGCAGATAGCTTACAAGGTGTGAGTAGGCTGTTTTTAGACAGCGCACCCGTTATTTACTTTGTTGAAAGAAACCCTCAATACTTTGACCTGGCTAGAGCATTTTTCGAGGGGATTAACGAAGGAACCCTAATAGGTGTTGCTTCACCCGTCACTTTAGCTGAGTGTTTAGTGCGTCCCTACAGCTTGGGGCAAATAGAATTTCAGCGCTACTTCATTGATTTACTTACGAACAGTACAAATATTGAATTTGTGCCAATTGCTAGCCAATACCTAGCAATCCAAGCTGCTCAAATTCGAGCGAGGTACAATCTCCAATTGCCCGATGCTTTTCAGATTGCTGTCGCTTTAACAGCCAATTGTGAAGCAATTCTAACCAATGATGTAACCCTGAGACGGGTGACAGAATTGCGCGTGTTGGTGTTAGATGAATTGGATGTTGCTTAGGGGAAAAAATATTGCGATCGCTACCCAATCCGACACATTCTTAGGGTTTGTTATGGTATAATCACAAAAAATCAATTGTTGTCATCCCTCTTAGGGTAGATCGCAGACTTCTCTAAGAAGTCGGGGATCTGGGATTTAGCCAGTAGGTGCATTTTAAGTTTAACTACCCCCACCTGCCACTGCAATAATTTAGTTACAAATTGGACAAGAGAAAATGAGCGATCTGACCTGTGTTTCCTCACAAAAAGTAGACTTCAGCAACTGTTACGGAGAAGCCATCCATATTCCCGGTACGATTCAGCCTCACGGGGTGCTTTTGGTTCTGCAAGATCCTGAATTTAAAATTATACAAGTTAGTAATAACACAGAGCAATTTTTCGGAATTCCCGCTCAATCCTTAATTAACAAAAACTTAAGTATTTTATTTTCTCAACATCAAATCAAACTCCTCAAGTATTGCCTGGAAAAGAAGAATCCGGAGATGTTAAATCCCCTGAGATTATCAGTAAAAACTAGAGATACTACTTTAGTTTTTGATGGCATTCTGCATCGGAATAACGGTGGATTAATTCTGGAACTAGAAACCGCCTTATATTCGCCAAAAAACTCTGATTGGGGCTTTGACTATTTGGTAAAATCGTCTATTTTAAGCATCAAACAAGCTTCGAGCTTACACGAAGTAGCAGAATTAATTGCTAAAGAAGTCAGAAGCATTACCGGATACGACCGAGTAATGATCTATCGATTTGAACCAGATGACAGTGGAGTAGTAATCGCTGAAGATAAAAAAGAAGAATTGGAACCTTACCTAAATTTACATTATCCAGCTACCGACATTCCGCCCCCAGCCAGAAAACTTTATTACAAAAACTGGCTGCGCTTAATCCCGGATCTGAATTACCAGCCTGTTGAAATTATTCCGGCTAATAACCCTCTGACAAATGCACCATTAGATTTAAGTCATTCTATCTTTAGAAGCGTTTCTCCTTGCCACGTAAAATATTGCAAAAATATGGGAATGTCCGCTTCTATGAGTATTTCTTTAAATCACGAAACAAAATTATGGGGGTTAATAGCTTGTCATCATTACTCGCCGAGAAACCTTAATTATCAAATCCGTAAGTATTGCGAGTTTTTGGGACAAATGATGTCGCTTTATCTTGTACAAAGACAAGAAGAAGAATACAAAGCATATCGAAGAACAGTTTTTGAAGTTAACCAAGAATTGCAAAATAAAATTCATGGTAACTATCAGAATATTGCTGATGAATTAGAGGAAAATAGCAGCAGCTTGCTCGATTTAGTCAATGCCACAGGAGCAGCGATCTACTTAGGGAATAGTCTAAATTTAATTGGTAAAACCCCCGCTAGAAATGCAGTTTTAGATTTGCTGAATTGGCTGAGGAATCACCAGCGGAAGGAAATATTTTTTACCAATTCTCTTGCCCAACTTTATCCACAAGCAAAAGAATTTAAAGACTCAGCCAGCGGCTTACTCGCGGTTTCTATCTTTATCAATCAGATTTCTTACAATATTCTCTGGTTTAGACCGGAAGTGATTCAAACAGTCAACTGGGGGGGGAATCCCGATGACTCTGTATTAGTTGAAAGTGATGGTAGTATCCGCCTGTCACCGCGTACATCCTTTGAAATGTGGAAAGAAACCGTGCGATCTAAGTCTATACCTTGGGAACAAGTTGAAATTGATGCTGCAAGGGAATTGAGGAATGCGCTAATGCTCGCGGTGTTAGAATTGTCTCAGTTAGCATTGCAAGAAGCCGCCGAACAAGCAGAAATAGCCAACCGTGCCAAAAGTCAATTTTTGGCAAAAATGAGCCACGAATTGCGTACACCCCTGAACGCTATCCTTGGCTTTAGCCAATTATTAGTTCGGGAAGATAGCTTATCTCCAGAACAGCTAAAACATTTAGCAATCATCAATCGCAGTGGGGAACACTTGCTGGATTTGATTAACGATGTGCTGGAGATGTCCAAAATTGAAGCAGGCAAATTAACGCTCAACTCACGCAGCTTTGATTTGTATCGACTATTAGACTTAATCCACGAGATGCTGCAACTCAAAGCTAATGGGAAGGGATTGCAATTTATTTTTAACCGGATGCCAGAGGTTCCCCAATATGTAATTTGCGACGATAGTAAATTACGTCAAGTCCTGATTAATTTATTAGAAAACGCGATCAAATTTACACCTCAAGGGAGCGTGAGGCTGGGCGTGTCAGTTGTTAGCGATGGGTTACAACCGACAGCTGACGACAGAGACAGACAACCGATTATTCACTTTGAAATTGCCGATACGGGTTTAGGAATTGCTCCCGAAGAACTCAACAGTTTATTTGAACCATTTGTGCAAACAGAAACAGGTCGCAAATCGATGCAGGGGACTGGCTTGGGTTTGCCGATTAGCCGACAATTTGTGCGTTTAATGGGGGGAGATATTAAAGTTAGCAGCAAGGTGGGTGAGGGGACAATATTTAGCTTTGATATCCGAGTTAGCCTGCCTCAAGAAACAGGGGCGCACGCATCAGCAAATTTCAAACGAGTGATTGGTTTAGCACCTTTTCAAGAGCGCGATCGCATCCTAGTTGTAGAAGACGTGCCGGAAAATCGCCAGCTGATGGTTCAGCTGCTGAAAAAAATAGGTTTCAAGGTGCGATCTGCGGTGAACGGATTAGAAGCGATCGCAATCTGGCAAGATTGGGAACCGCACCTGATTTTGATGGATATGCAAATGCCAGTGATGGATGGCTATGAAGCAACTCAACAAATTAAAGCCAACCCTGAAGGTAAAAATACGGTTATTATTGCCTTGACTGCTCACGCTTTCTCAGAAGAACGCTCAGATATTTTAGCAGCGGGGTGCGATGATTTCTTACCCAAACCATTCCAGGAAGAGATACTTTTTGAAAAAATAGCGGCTTATTTAGGGGTGCAATATCTTTACGAACAAGAACATCCAACTCGCTTACCCCAATTATCAGAGCAGCCATTGCAACTAAGCAAAAATGACCTCAGCACCATGCCAAAATCGTGGGTGGAAAAACTATATCGTGCGGCAATTACAATGGATGAAGACCTGCTGAGCAAGTTGATCGCTCAAATCCCCGCACAGCAAGAAACCCTTGCCAAAACCTTAACCGATTTGGTCGAGAACTTTCGTATGGATATCATCGCCGACTGCGCTCAAGCCAATCTGGAAGATAATCCTGAATAGAAACCGGGTTTCTTGACAGAGCGATCGCCACCCAACCGAAGATCAAGATCAGAAACCCGGTTTCTTGCTAGAAGCAAAGATCTTTACGAGAAACCGGGTTTTACAGCGTAATCTGATATATAAACCGGATTAAAAACAAAGACAATGAACCAACTAACCTTAGAATGGCAAGAAGCCGGACAAAAACAAACCCAAACAATTAGCGACCAACAGGCGAGTAAAAACCCTGGAACCGTTCGCATCGGTCGCGATCCGGTCCGGTGCGATATCGTATTATCCCATCCCACCGTATCGGGACTGCACATCGAAATTTATTTCAACGCTTGGCAACAGCGATTTTACCTGCGAAACATGCGAGAAACAAATCCTCCTTGGGTAGATGGTGGGCGACTCGATGTGCCGGAAGTAGCTTTAAACCAGGGTACAACCATTTATTTGGGAGAAGCTCAACTGAAAGTAACTGGGGTTTCTATTGTGGAAAGCAACGTTCCCCCAACAATTTTAATCTCGCCCCACGCACATAGCACTAAAGAGGGAAAATTTCCGGCAACGCCTCACCGCAATAATCCCACCGTACCGCCTGCGGTTCCCAATGGGGCAAACCAAACCTACGGTTTGCAGTGTCCTAAATGCCAGCGCATTTCCCCCTACTCACGACTCGATATTGGATGTCCTTGGTGCGGAACTTCCCTAGCGGCGGCAGCAAGTGTTTTAATAGCTCCCAATAAGGTTAATCAGGGAGTGCCACCACATGAGTCCTAAACCCTCGATTGTTTGCCTCAGATGGGAAGATCCCGCCACGGGAGAACGACACGAACCCTTGCTTTCTGTTCCGATTGCTTTGGGACGGGATTTTAAAAGTATGCCGACGCAGACAAACAAACTGCGCGTTTCCCAGTTGGTATTAAACAGCAGTGAAGTGTCTCGCTTCCACGCTTTAATTGAAGAAGATCGGGGCGGGTTGGTAATAATTGACCAAAATAGCAGTAACGGCATTTTTGTCAACGGTCAACGCCAAAAACGAATTACAATTTCTAACGGCGATGTAGTGCAAATTGGCCCTTATCAAATCAGCATTGCATTAGCTGCGAGTGGGGAAACAAATGCCCCTGCAAATATTGAAATTCCCAGAATTAAAGAGGACGCGAGGAGTACAGAATTTTCCGCTTCGTCTCAATCTTTTCCCCCGCCCGCATTCGAGGCGCAACAAGTTTCGGTGCAAGATTTGCACGCAACGGGGTTACCCGTGGATGAAGCAGATTACGTTGCGGTGGGTGCGGGGTTGGGTAGTTTTGCTTGGGTGGATTTGTTAAGAATTCACGGAGCAAAACCGAGTCAAATTGTGGCGTTGGGACTGGAGGAAAAACCTTACGGACATTACCAAAAATTGTGCAGAAATTCCCAAATATTTCCCCACGAAAGGTTGCGTTCTAATTCCGATTCTTGTCCGGATAATATTTGGGGATGGCCTAGTTATGCGCTGCGGGAAGCTGGGCGAGAATTGCTCAAAGGACAGATTAAAACGGCGTTGGGGTTATTGTGGCAAGTCTTTGCAGAACCGGCATTTGCTCAAACTTATACACCGCGTTCGGGGAATGTATTTGCAGCATTAGACCGGGAAGCAAAGCGCATTAATTGGGAGAAAATGTATCGTTACGGACGAGTGCGGGCGATTCGGAAAACCGATGATGGAAGGTATGCGATCGCTTACTCGCGTTCCACTGCATCGGTGCGCGACCATGCCATTATTATCGCCCGCTACGTCCACATCGCCACCGGCTATGGAGCGATTAAATTTTTACCCGATTTACAAGCT
>DNGJ01000138.1:4575-15651 GCA_003486305.1 Cyanobacteria bacterium UBA11371 | reverse complement strand
GGTAAAACCCGCCCCTACATAACTGAAACAAGGAAAAAACTATGATAAATCAATTTTCAGATAGGGAAATTAAAACTCAAAATTCGACGCTGACAACGGTTGCAAAACCCGTTATAATTCGGCTGGAAAATATCTATAAAATCTACGGTAGCGGCGAAACTCAAGTGCAGGCGCTGCGGGATATTAATTTGATTATAGAAGAAGGGGAATATTGCTCGATCATGGGTGCTTCTGGCTCGGGTAAATCTACGGCGATGAATATTATCGGTTGTCTCGACCGTCCTTCATCTGGACACTATTATTTAGATCGCGTGGATGTGTCTTCTTTAGGAGATGGGGAATTAGCGAAAATACGCAATATAAAATTGGGGTTTGTGTTCCAACAATTCCACCTATTACAGCAGTTATCGGCGGTGGAAAACGTGATGTTACCGATGGTGTATGCGGGAGTTCCGACTCAAGAAAGACGCGATCGCGCGGTGGAAGCCCTCACCAAGGTAGGATTGGCAAACAGGCTCAACAATAAACCGAATCAACTTTCTGGGGGACAACAACAAAGGGTAGCGATCGCGCGCGCAATTGTTAACCGTCCTGTGGTACTTTTAGCAGACGAACCAACGGGTGCGTTAGACTCCAAAACCACCCAGGAAGTCATGGATATTTTTACCGAACTCAACGCTAGCGGTATCACAGTTGTAATGGTAACCCACGAACCAGATGTGGCGCGTCAAACCAAACGAATTGTCTGGTTTCGCGATGGTCAGGTGTTGCATTCCCATCTCACCCCCGAAGAAATCGGTCACGTTGCAGTATAGGGATATGCGGTGCGTTTTCTGCTCAAAATCTCGTTTTTAGGCCAATTTTGGCAGTAAGATAAATTTGCCAAAATAAGTATTGCTGTATACTTCGCTCTACTTGAAATTGTAGTAAGATTAAAGGTTAAGGTAAGTTGAAAACGCCGCAGAAAGTTTGTCTTTTCAACACCAAAAATTGGTTACATAATAGTTAATATAATTAATCCTTTTAACTCCAAGGCGCTCGATATCGCTTGGATAGCTGCAAGTCCACCGCTATTGAAGGTGCGGTGGCTAACTTTGCGTTGCATTTTTTCCTCTCAAGCAGATCGTTAAACCATGATTGTTATCCCAGGTTACAAAATCGTAGAACAGATTTACGCCCGGTCAAAAACAGTCGTATATCGCGCATTGAGGGAAATCGATGGACAATCGGTGATTATTAAAAGTTTAAGAACAGATTATCCTAGTTTAAAGGATATTGCCCAAATCAGACAAGAGTATGAAATGGTCAAAAATCTGGATATACCAGGCGTTGTAAAACCTCTGGGTTTGGAAACTTATAGTAACGGAATTGCGCTGATTTTAGAAGACTTTGGTGGAATATCGCTGGAGCGAGCGATTGCCGCCTCCGATAAAAAAATAGAATTAACCCGCTTCTTACCCATAGCCATCCAGCTAGCAGAAACCCTCGGTCAACTGCATCAAAACAATATTATACATAAAGATATTAAACCGGACAATATCGTCATCAATTTAGAAACAAACTCTGTAAAAATAATCGACTTTGGCATAGCAACGCGCCTTGCCAAAGAAACCTATAAAATTAGCAACCCCAACTTATTAAAAGGAACGCTAGCTTATATTTCTCCCGAACAAACCGGACGGATGAATCGGTATATCGATTACCGGACTGATTTTTATTCTTTGGGCGTTACTTTTTATGAAATGCTGACGGGAACCCTACCTTTTACCGCCCAAGATCCAATGGAGTTGGTACACTGCCATATTGCTAAAATACCAACTCCACCCGATAAGATCGATCCAGAAATCCCGCCAGTGGTTTCGGAAATTGTCATGAAACTGTTAGCCAAAACAGCGGAGGACAGATATCAAAGTGGGTGGGGAATCAAAGCAGATTTGGAAACTTGTCTGAATCATTGGTTAGCTACAGGTAATATTGAAAACTTCCCGCTAGGCACTCAAGAAATCTCAGAAAAATTTCAAATTACCCAAAAACTATACGGTCGAGAAACGGAAGTAGCAAGGCTGCTAGATACCTTCGATCGCGTCAGCAAAGGGACGACCGAAACGATCCTAGTTGCTGGCTATTCAGGCATTGGCAAATCGGTATTGGTGAATGAAATTCAAAAACCCATCGTCGGATTGCGCGGGTATTTTATTTCCGGTAAGTTTGACCAGTTCAAGCGGAACATTCCTTATACTTCAGTAATTCAAGCTTTCCAAGAATTGATGCGGCAGCTATTAACAGAAAGTGCAGAAAAGCTGCAATTTTGGAAAGCTAAACTTTTAGCAGCATTAGGGCAAAATGGACAATTGATTATTGATGTTATTCCAGAATTAGAACTGATTATTGATAAACAGCCAGATGTACCTGTTTTAGGGCCAACTGAATCGCAAAATCGATTTAATCTTGTTTTTAAACAATTCATTCATGTATTTACCAAAAAAGAACACCCCTTAGTAGTCTTTTTGGATGACTTGCAGTGGGCAGATGCCGCGTCATTGAAATTGATCCAGTTGCTAATGACAGACCCCGATAGTAAATACTTGTTCCTGATCGGGGCGTATCGAGATAACGAAGTCAGTGCAACTCATCCGTTAATGCTGACTTTGAATGAGATTAAGCCCGTCGTAGAACAGAATGACCAGATCGCAAACAAGGTAATAAATACTATCAATCTTAAGCCTTTGTGTCTAAGTAGCGTCAGCCAATTAGTTGCGGATGCTTTGCATGAAAATCCGGGTTGTCCCAGAAAACAGGTTGTTGAATTGGCGGAACTTTTGCTCGAAAAAACAGGTGGTAATCCCTTCTTTTTAAAGCAGTTACTCAAATCGCTTTACCAAGAAAATCTGTTGTCATTTAACATGCGATCGCGCGTTTGGCAGTGGGATATCAAGCAACTTAAAGAAATGGGAATAACCGATAACGTTGTCGAATTAATGCTCGGTAAAATTCAAAAACTCGATCTGCAAACGCAAAATATTTTAAAGTTAGCCGCCTGTATTGGCAACAGATTTGATTTAAACACCCTGTCAATTGTTAATGAAAAATCTCTTCAGGAAACGACATCAGACCTTTGGAAAGCACTTGATTCAGGTTTAATTCTACCCTTAAGTGATTCTTACAAAATTCCTCTAGCCTTTCAACCAGAAGAACTAGAGAAATGGAACAGATTAGTCGCTAGCGATCGCACTTCACCAATTCCCAATTCCCAATTCCCAATTATCTATAAATTTTTACACGATCGCGTGCAACAAGCCGCTTATGAAATTATTCCAGATGAGCAGAAAAAACAAGTTCACCTACAAATCGGCAGACTGGTGTTAAAAAATACCAAACCACAGGAAATTGAAGAAAATATTTTTGAAATTGTCAACCAACTGAACATCGGTGCTGAGTTAATTACAACTCAGTCAGAAAGAGATGAATTAGCTAAACTCAATCTTATAGCTGGACAGAAAGCCAAGGCTTCCACCGCTTATGACGCTGCCATTAGGTATTTATCAGCGGGTCTAGAATTACTTGCAGAAGATAGCTGGGAAACTGAATACGATCTGACTCTAAACCTTCATGTAGAAGCGGTAGAAGCCCAATACTTAAACGCAAACTTTGAGGCAGCAAACCAGCTATCAGAAGTTGTCGTAACCAAAGCTAGAGAAATTTTAGATACCATCAAAGTCTATGAATTAAAAATCGTCTTTTATGCTTGTCAACTCCAGATGAAGGAAGCCGTAGATATATCCCTAAAAGTATTGGAAATGCTGGGTATATCTTGGCGAAAAACACCGCTTGAATTCAGAGTGGAAGATTTAATCGACTTGCCAGAAATGACCGACCCGTACAAACTGGCAGCCATGCGGATATTAATCAATACAGCCACCGCTGCTTATTCTGGCAAGCCTGAGATATTTCCACATATTATGTTTACTATGGTAGATTTATCTATCACATATGGAAACTGCCCCGCATCTGCTTTTGGTTATGGTGTTTATGGCGTTCTCCTATGTACAGACCTGGGAGATACCGAAAAAGGATACAAGCTTGGTAAGTTCGCTTTGAAATTGTTGGAAAAATATAATGCTAAACAACTTAAGAGTGTAATATACGAAGTATTTAACGCTCACATGCGGCACTGGAAAGAGCCTTTAAGAGAAACAATAGAACCTTTACTAGAGGGAATAAAAATTGGCTTAGAAACAGGAGCGACAGATTATGTTTGTTGGAATGCTACAGTTTATTGTAGCAACATATTGTTTATGGGAGAGCATCTAGAATCTGTCGCCCAGAAGCAGATACTCTATGTTGATATGATGGCAAGATTTCGGCATGAAATTACGCTTAATCCAGCCAGAGTTTGGCTTCAAATGGTATTAAACTTAATGGGAGATTCACCAAACAAATATGCATTAGAAGGAAAAATTTTTAATGAGTCAGACAGCTTACAATCCTTCGTTGAACTTAACCATCGTTACGCGCTTCATTCTTTATATTCAGCAAAATTAATTCTTCATTATTTATATAAAGACTATGCCAATGCTGTTATTAACGGCAAGATGGCTCAGGAGTACAGCAACGGTGTGACTGGCTTGGTGAATCTTGCCGTCCAAAACTTTTACTATTCTCTGGCACTCCTCGCTCAGTATTCCAGCCTCTGCGAGGCCGAGCAAGCACAATATTTGAACCAAGTTGCAGCCAATCAGGAAACCTTGCAGCGCTGGGCGTTCCACGCTCCCCAAAACTTCCAGCATAAATATAACTTGGTAGAAGCTGAGAAAGCGCGGGTTTTGGGGCAAACTTTAGTAGCAATGGAATTATACGATCGCGCGATTCAAGGTGCTAAAGAACAACAATACACCCAGGAAGAAGCACTAGCAAACGAATTAGCAGGAGAATTTTATCTTTCCCTGGGCAGAGAAAAGATTGCTAAAACTTATTTAACAGCAGCTTACTATGGATACACTGCCTGGGGAGCAAAGGCAAAAATCCAAGATTTGGAATCAAGGTATTCCCAGTTAATTGTCCAAAATTATGACCCAGAGATTACCCATAATAAATCAATAACTAAAACCACAACTTTTGGCGCTTCCGGAGTTTTGGACTTCAGGACAGCGATCAAAGCATCTCAAGCGCTATCCTGCGAAATAGATCTAGCCAAGTTGCTGAATAAGTTGATTAAAATCGCGATCGAAAACGCAGGCGCTCAAACCGGATTGCTGATTTTAGAACAAAATGGGCAACTATTAATAGAAGCTGCGGGTGCAATCGATAAAGATGAAGTTGTTGTGCGCCAATCAATCCCAGTGGAAACGAGCGATATGGTGCCGTTATCAGCAATAAATTATGTAGCAAGAACAAAAGAAAACGTAGTTTTAAATAACGCCAACACCGAAGGAATATTTACCACCGATCCTTATATTACCAGCAAGCAATCCAAGTCTATTTTATGTACTCCTATCGTCAATCAAGGCAAATTTATCGGGTTGCTTTACCTAGAAAATAACTTGACCGCTGGCGCATTTACTCCAGAGCGGCTCGAAGTTTTAAATATCCTCTCTTCTCAAATTGCCATTTCTCTAGAAAATGCCCTGCTTTTGGAAAATCTTACACTTGCTAAACAGCAGTTAGAAGACTATTCTCACACCCTGGAATTAAAAGTAGAAGAGAGAACTCAGGAATTAAAAGAAAGCAACTTACAACTACAACAAGCTAAAGAAAAAGCCGATGTAGCAAACAAAGCAAAAAGCGAGTTTTTATCTAATATGAGCCACGAACTCAGAACGCCTTTGAATGGAATTTTGGGTTACGCGCAAATCCTCAAACGAAATACTCGGAAATTATCTGGAGAAAAGGCAGATATCGAGCAACAACAAGAAGGACTCAACATTATTCAACAGTGCGGCGATCACCTGCTGACGCTAATCAATGATATTTTAGACCTCTCTAAAATCGAAGCCCAGAAAATGGAAATACAAGGTAACGATTTTCATTTTCCCAGCTTTCTTAAAAGCTTGTGCGATATCATTCGCATTCGATCCGAACAAAAAGCCATTGCTTTTATTTACGAACCCATTCATCCTTTACCTACTGGGGTGAATGCTGATGAGAAAAGGTTAAGGCAAGTTTTAATTAATTTACTAGGTAATGCAGTAAAGTTTACCGAATCCGGCGGCGTCACTTTTAAAGTAAAAGTGATAGATAATCCAGAAGAATATCACCCATTACCCATTAGCAAAATACGTTTCCAAATAGAAGATACGGGTATAGGGATGACACCGGAACATTTAACAAAAATATTTTTGCCTTTTGAGCAAGTAGGAGAGCGACGCCACAAGACTGAAGGGACGGGTCTGGGATTGGCAATTAGCCAGAAAATAGTCGAGCTAATGGGCGGCGAAATTAAAGTTAAAAGTACCTTGGGTAAAGGTAGCGTTTTCTGGTTTGATTTGGATTTACCAGAACTTGAACAATCGACTGATGCTTCCCAGACTGAACAACGCAATATTATCGGTTTTAAAGGGGAAAAAAGCAAAATTTTGGTAGTGGACGATAAGTGGTCAAATCGCGCAGTTTTGGTGAACTTACTATCGCCTTTGGGGTTTGAAATTATTGAGGCAGTAGATGGTCAGGACTGTCTGAAAAAGGCTGCTGAGTTTAAGCCAGATTGTATTTTAATGGACTTGGTAATGCCAGTGATGGACGGCTTTGAAGCGACTAGGCAAATCCGCCAGTTAACCGAACTAAAAGGGGTGGTAGTAATCGCTACATCTGCCAGCGTTTTTGATCAGAATCAGCGCCAGAGTTTCCAGGCAGGCTGTAACGATTTTATATCCAAACCTGTGGGTTACGAGATACTTCTTGAACGTTTGCGGGTTCATTTAAAATTGGAATGGATTTACGAAGAAAAGGAGGAAGTAAAAAAAATTAAGGATGAAAATAAGCATTCACTGGCAACGGCTATTGTGCCTCCGCCTAGCGATGAAGTCAACGCTTTGCTCGATTTGGCAATGCGAGGCAACATCAAAGCGATTCTGGAGCGAGTTGCTTTAATTGAAGAATTGGATGAAAAATTTGTGCCGTTTGTCACGGAGGTGCGAAAGTTAGCCAAAGGTTTTCACGTCAAGCAAATTCGGGAGTTACTCAAAACTTATTTACCTCTAAACAATATTAGCAATTAGGGTGCAATTATGAACAAAACCAAACCAAACAGTATTTTAATCGTCGATGATATGCCTAACAATTTAGGAGTGCTGCTGGATTGTTTAACTGAATCTGGTTTTGAAGTCTTGGTAGCAGAAGATGGGGAAAGCGCAATCGAGCAGGTCAAATATGCTTTACCCGATCTAATTCTGTTAGATGTACTGATGCCGGGAATAGACGGATTTGAAACTTGCCGCCGCCTCAAGTCCAATCGCACTAATAAAGATATCCCGGTGATTTTTATGACGGCGCTTAGCAATGCAGAAGATAAAGTCAAAGGCTTTAGCGTCGGCGGAGTGGATTATATCACCAAACCATTTCAACAGCAAGAAGTTTTAGCCCGCGTGACTACGCACTTGAGCATCCGCAACTTGCAACATAAACTGCAAAAACAAAACGATCGCTTGCAACAGGAGATTGTCGAACGCATCAAAGTCGAGAAAGAAATCAAACAACTCAATGAAAATTTAAAGCGCCGCACGATTCAGCTAGAAGCAGTAAACAAAGAATTAGAAGCTTTTTCTTATTCTGTTTCCCACGATTTACGCGCCTACGTCCGCAGGCTTATGGGCTTCAGCCAAGTTTTACGCAACGAATATGAAAACAAATTAGACCCTGTTGGTAAAAATTACCTGCAACACGTACAGGCGGCATCTGGGCAGATGAATCAATTGATCGATGGTTTACTGCATTTGTCTTATGTGACGCGCAGCGAAATGTCGTTTGAAAGAGTTAATTTAAGCAACATGGCGCGGCAAATTGCGGCTTCGCTGCGGCAAACCAATCCAGAAAGAGCAGTGGATTTTGTGATTGAAGAAGGCATCATGGTTCAAGGGGATAAGCGGCTGCTGAAGATTATGCTGGAAAATCTGCTGGGTAATGCCTGGAAGTACACGCGAAAAAACCTCGTGTCCAAGATTGAATTTGGCGTTGCTAATAACAATAATCAATTAGATAATACTGATAATGCCTTGTATTTTATTCGCGACAACGGTGTAGGCTTTGACATGGTTGACGCTGATAAAATATTTGGGGCTTTCGTGCGCCTGCACAGCGATAAAGAGTATGACGGCACTGGCATTGGTTTGGCAACGGTGCAGCGCATTATCCAGCGCCACGGCGGGCAAATTTGGGCTGAAGCAGGAGTAAATCAGGGGGCAACGTTTTACTTTACACTTTGAGCAACAAAAAAAATAAATATGAACAAACCCGAACAAAACACTATCTTAATCGTCGATGATATGCCCAATAATTTGGGAGCGTTGCTCAATTATTTGACCGATTTCGGCTTTGAAGTGTTGGTGGCAGAAGATGGGGAAAGTGCGATCGAGCAGGTCGAATATGCCTTACCCGATCTAATTTTATTAGATGTACTGATGCCGGGAATAGACGGGTTTGAAACTTGCTCGCGCCTCAAGTCTAATCAGGCTACTAAAGATATCCCGGTGATTTTTATGACCGCACTTACCGATGCGGAAGATAAAGTCAAAGGGTTTAGCGTCGGCGGGGTGGATTATGTGACAAAACCAATTCAACAGGCAGAAGTTTTAGCCCGCGTGACGACGCACTTGAGCATCCGCAACTTGCAAAAGAAACTGCAACAACAAAACGATCGCTTGCAACAAGAGATATGCGATCGCATCAAAATAGAACAACAACTGCAAATACGCACCGCACAACTAGAAACCGCCAATCAAGAACTAGAAGCCTTCAGCTATTCGGTTGCTCACGACCTGCGTAACCCAATTACAAGTATCAACGGCTACATTTGGGTGTTAGAAGAAGAATACGCTTACCTGCTCGACGAAGACGGCAAACATTACTTGGAACGAGTACGTATAGCAACAGAGCGCATGGAGCAACTGATCGACGATATCTTGCGCCTATCCCAGGTGACGAAAAGCAAGATGCAATTTGATACCGTCGATCTTAGCCGCATAGCTAAAGAGATTGTCATTTCTCTGCGTCAAACCTCAAAAGAAAGAGAGGTAGAATTTATCATTCCAGAAGGCATCGTGGCTCAGGGAGACGAGCAACTGCTTAAAATAGTCCTAGAAAACCTGCTCTGTAATGCCTGGAAGTACACCCGCAACAAACCCCGCGCCCGCATAGAATTCGGCGTCTTTCAACAAGGGATAAATACACAATCTTCTGTTGACACTTATTTTGTCCGGGATGACGGTGCAGGTTTCGATATGGCTAAAGCTGATAAACTGTTCGGTGCTTTCTCTCGCCTGCACGGTAAAAACGAATTTGAAGGCACCGGCATCGGTTTGGCGACCGTACAGCGGATCGTTCACCGCCACGGCGGGAAGATCTGGGCTGATGGCGAAGTCAATAAAGGCGCGACTTTTTATTTTACTCTGGGTTAAAAATTTTCTACCATAAAAGCTTGTAATAGGTTATAGGTAATGGGTAATTGGTCAAACTGCAAACAGTCCAACCCTGACCTATAACCCAAAATCCATAACCCCCCCTTAAGCCATATTGTTTTCAATCGCCCAGCGTGCTAATTCTGTGCGATTGTGCAGTCCCGTTTTGCCCAACATATTTGATACGTGGCTTTCTACAGTGCGCTGACTGACGTTGAGTTCATCGGCAATTTCCCGGTTAGCCAAACCCCGCGCCACATGCTGTACAACTTTTAATTCCGTCGGGGTTAGCTGCACGTCAAACGGCACCTGAATTCTGGTTGCCTCGTCTCCCTTTGCCTGATGCTGCAACAGCCGCGAGGTATGCTTGAGCGAGGATTCCACTTGCGCTACCAGTTCTTCTGGTTCAAACGGCTTGACCATGTAAACATCGGCACCAGTGTTCAAACCCTTGACTTTATCTTGGCTTTGCCCCTTGGCGGAAAGGAACAAAACCGGAATCCAGCTGGTGCGAGGTTCTTCTCTAACGTGTTTGACAAAGGTATAGCCGTCCATTTCCGGCATCATCACGTCGCAAATAATTAAGTCTGGCATTTCCCGATCCAGTACCTCTAGTGCTTCGCGACCGTTTTCTGCCGTCACTACCTCGTAGCCTCTAAATTCCAGGTAATCCTTAACCAGCAAGATCAGGTTTGGATCGTCATCAATTAACAGCAATCGTTTTGTATCTCTAATGCGAGTGTCTTTCATAGAAAACTCTTGGGAGCGTAGAAATGGGGTGATTCATCCGGTGCAGGAAACAAGGGCTGGGCGCGGTTTTAACCGTTCCTGGCGGGGAGATAGCGAGAGCGTTAGTCTCTATCCACTCCCTGATTCCAACGGCTGCTGCCATTGAACGAGAGCCGGTATACGCTTACCCTGTACGGTGTAACGTTCGGGCTATCTTGTAGCGCCAGAGGGCGCTAGCAATTACGCCAATATCTAGGGTTTTTTCTATCCAGAATCCACTGGACGAAACCCCATAGATCTGTTGAACGTTCCGGTTCTAGCAGCCTGGAACTAGCGACCCATTCGAGGTTAGGCTTTCAACCTTGCCCTCAACGCAGCCGTTAATAACCTGAGGCTGGTCAGCTACCTGAAACTGGGGGCACAAAAGCCACCCGTGCTTCAGCCGGGGGTGCTGACGAGATCTTGTGGGAAGTGTGGAAACCCTGTGTCTTGAACTCAGGGAGGAACGAGACGCTCTGAATAGATTCAGAGTCAAAATGCTCCAGTCTTTGACCAATAAACTTCCTAGCGTTCTATGCATTTTACTGACACAGTGTATCCTGCAACCTGTGAGCAAGGTCACAACGGCTATTCGGGATTTAAGGTCAGTAGCCTGCATAATACCAACGGAAGTTTAGTAGGAATACGGAAGTATGCTGTATAAGTGCAATGATATTATAGTGGGTTTTAATCTGGGAAG
>DNGJ01000138.1:1372-4552 GCA_003486305.1 Cyanobacteria bacterium UBA11371 | reverse complement strand
CTGCATAATACCAACGGAAGTTTAGTAGGAATACGGAAGTATGCTGTATAAGTGCAATGATATTATAGTGGGTTTTAATCTGGGAAGTTAATCAAAAACACCTGTCTCAACGTCTTTTGTTTCGGGCTGGGTGATTTCTGGTGCGGGTAAAGGATGGTTCAACAACGCATACTCTTGTACGATCCGATTGCCAATCAGATGTTCCTGGATAATCCGTTCAATAACTTCCGGCGTTGCATTACGATACCAGACTCCATCGGGATAGACGACCATGATTGGTCCAGCAGCGCATACTCGCAAGCAGTTCGCCTTGGTGCGAAAGATACAACTCGGTCGCGTATCGATTGGTCGATCGAGTTTCAGTTCCTTTAAACGCCGTTTGAGATACTCCCAAGATGCTAAACTTGCTTCCTTCGAGCAACATTGGGGGACTGTCTGGTCTGCACAAATAAACACGTGTCGCTCAATTTCACCGAGTCCCAAATTTTTCACGCACGCTGCTAAGGCTCTATCGTTTTTCGGCGAGCAAGTTTCTAAAGTTTCATCCGATGACATTTTCCCTGAGTCCCCTATCATTGGCGATCGCTCGTGGGTTATTGGTCACCTACAGTGACTAACGACCTATTATCAACTTTATGCGTAGCAGACAGCGCCAGAGACGAGCTATTCGACAAGACCGTCCTCGAAGCCTCATGAGTATTTATACTTGGCAATTCTGGCGATCTGTTAAGTTCGGGAACCCGTACAAGAAAAATTGTTGCGATCGCGTTCCACTCGTTTTAAATTAGCACTCAGGAGATGAGAGTGCTAAGTCTCCGAAACAAAGTGGGAATTGGGCGTAGGTGTTCGCCCATAACCAATCAAAATCTGTAGTCGGAGTATTGTTTGTATGGCAGCAGTATCATTAAGCGTTTCTACCGTCAAGCCTTTGGGCGATCGCGTATTCGTTAAAGTCAGCGCCTCTGAAGAAAAAACCGCAGGCGGTATTTTATTACCCGACACCGCCAAAGAAAAACCCCAAGTGGGAGAAGTCGTGCAAGTTGGCTCTGGGAAGCGCAACGATGACGGCTCTCGCCAAGAAATGGAAGTCAAAATTGGCGACAAGGTTCTCTACTCCAAGTATGCCGGAACCGATGTCAAACTCGGTGGCGATGAATACGTCCTGCTCTCCGAAAAAGATATTCTCGCGATCGTTAGCTAATGGCTAATGGCTAATAGCTAATGGCTAATGGCTAATGGCAAGAACAGCTAATGGCTAATGGCTAATAGCTAATGGCAAGAACAAGGCAATTAGCAATTAGCAATTAGCAATTACCAATTACCAATCACCAATTATCAAAATCGTCGAAAACTATGGCTAAGCGCATCATCTACAACGAAAACGCTCGTCGCGCCCTGGAAAAAGGGATTGATATTCTGGCTGAAGCAGTTGCTGTAACTTTGGGGCCCAAAGGCCGCAACGTAGTGCTAGAAAAGAAATTCGGCGCTCCTCAAATCGTCAATGATGGTGTCACCATCGCCAAAGAAATCGAACTCGAAGACCACATCGAAAACACCGGCGTTGCTTTGATTCGTCAAGCCGCTTCCAAGACGAACGACGCCGCAGGCGACGGTACTACAACTGCTACCGTTCTCGCCCACGCGATGGTAAAAGAAGGCTTGCGGAACGTTGCCGCTGGTGCAAATGCGATCTCCCTCAAGCGGGGTATTGACAAAGCTACCGCATTTCTGGTAGAGAAGATTGCCGAACACGCTCGTCAAGTAGAAGAAACCAAAGCGATCGCTCAAGTCGGTACGATTTCTGCCGGTAACGACGAAGAAGTCGGCAACATGATCGCCGAAGCAATGGATAAGGTGGGTAAAGAAGGCGTCATCTCCCTCGAAGAAGGGAAGTCGATGACCACCGAATTGGAAATCACCGAAGGGATGCGCTTTGATAAAGGCTACATCTCGCCTTACTTCGCCACCGATGCGGAACGGATGGAAGCTGTTCTGGACGAGCCTTTCATTCTGTTGACCGACAAAAAGATTGCCTTAGTGCAAGATTTAGTACCAGTACTAGAGCAAGTTGCTCGTTCTGGTCGTCCCTTGCTGATTATCGCCGAAGATATTGAGAAAGAAGCTTTGGCTACCTTGGTAGTCAACAAGCTGCGGGGCGTGCTGAACGTTACTGCGGTTAAGGCTCCTGGTTTTGGCGATCGCCGCAAGGCTATGCTCGAAGATATCGCCGTTCTTACCGGCGGTCAAGTAATTACCGAAGACGCTGGCTTGCGCTTGGAAACCACCAAGTTGGATATGCTCGGCAAAGCCCGTCGCATCACCATTACTAAGGACAATACCACCATCGTCGCCGAAGGTAACGAAAAGGCTGTCCAAGCTCGTTGCGAACAAATCCGCCGTCAAATGGAAGAAAGCGATTCTTCCTACGACAAGGAAAAACTGCAAGAGCGTTTGGCTAAATTGGCTGGTGGCGTAGCAGTCGTTAAAGTTGGTGCTGCTACCGAAACCGAAATGAAAGACAAGAAACTGCGTTTGGAAGATGCGATCAATGCTACCAAAGCCGCAGTAGAAGAAGGGATTGTTCCCGGTGGCGGTACGACGCTGGCTCACCTGTCTCCTCAAGTCGAAGAATGGGCAAATGCCAATCTGAAGAATGAAGAGTTGACAGGTGCTTTAATTGTCGCCCGCGCCCTGGCTGCTCCCCTGAAGCGGATTGCTGAAAACGCCGGACAAAACGGTGCGGTGATTGCCGAGCGCGTCAAAGAGAAGGCATTTGACATCGGCTACGATGCAGCAAAAGGCGAGTTCGTCGATATGTTTGAAGCCGGAATTGTTGACCCCGCCAAGGTAACTCGTTCCGCGCTGCAAAATGCTGCTTCCATCGCCGGTATGGTGCTGACCACTGAATGTATCGTGGTTGACAAGCCCGAACCTAAAGAAGGCGCTCCGGCTGGTGCTGGCGCTGGCATGGGCGGCGGCGACTTCGATTACTAATATTTTCTCTTTCTTGTGGGGTGGGCATTCTGCCCGCCCTTCCCCAGGCAAGATGCCCGTGGCACAAGATTCTTATTTCAGCTGCTTCCTGGTGGAGGCGGCTTTTTTATTGCACTGCTCCAGGAATATAGCAGATTGCTTTTCGAGTGACGGAAAGCCAAAAGGCTTCGAATGCAATAGCGGCAC
>DNGJ01000138.1:0-1149 GCA_003486305.1 Cyanobacteria bacterium UBA11371 | reverse complement strand
GGTGCCGCTATACAAACGAAGCTCTTTGTCAAGAAATCTTGATATTTTGCTGAGGGGTTTTGGCGCTATTGTTAGGGTTCTATGACAAAACGATCCCCGATTTCCCTATAAAAGCGTAAAAGTACTCATAATCGGGGGAAAAACCTCTTGACCTATTAAAGGACTTTTCTGCAACATATCCTTAACAAAACGCAACTCACACAAGAGCAAATGCCCAGATGTCTTTGGACTATAGGTGGTGTGAAATGAACCCAGTCTCGCTTGAGAGAGAAGCTCAATGCTAGAGTTCAGCTCAAACGTAGCAGCGGGAAATAGCCACATCGCTTCAAAGAAAAAATGGGCAGAGCTATCCAAAGATGTAGCGTTGAGAGAAAAGCAATATTTTGATTGGGAACATACTCAAAAAGGCAAGACATAGCTGTTACTCAAAGTACTGGAGAACGCATTTATGGCAAAAGAACGCCCACCCTTAGAAGAAATGACCTTGCGCCAACTACGTAGAGTTGCCAGTGAGTGTGGTATTTCGCGCTACAGCCGCATGAGAAAGTCGCAACTACTGGCAGCGATACAGGAAGTACAACGCAGCAGAATTTCACCAAGTCAATCTAATAAGCAGGAGGTACAAGAAGCCGTGGAAGCAACAAAATTTGAAGTCGGTCAAGAAGATAACGTTGGTGAAGACCTTTCATCAGTGGATGAAGGGTTAGCCGAGTTACCTGGTGGTTATGGTGAAAGCCTGATAGTTCTCCTGCCTCGCGATCCGCAATGGGCATATGCTTATTGGGATATTCCGAACGATCGCAAGGAAGAACTGCGACGAGCAGGGGGACAACAAATCGCCCTACGACTGTACGACGTAACCGACATCAACCTGGATAGCCAAAGTCCCCATAGCATTCAGGAGTATCCTTGCGACGAGCTAGCAAGGGAATGGTATCTGCCGGTGCCGGTAAGCGATCGCGACTACGTAGTCGATATTGGCTACCGCACTGCTGATGGTCGCTGGCTCGTTTTAGCTCGTTCCGAAGCTGTCCGCGTTCCCCCGCTCTATCCCTCAGACTGGGTAGAAGAGCAATTCATCACCGTTTCTTGGGATGAAGAACTGCGGGGTCGCAAATTACTCGAGCTAGACCCCGCCAGCAAGCGGAT
>DNGJ01000479.1:7726-12701 GCA_003486305.1 Cyanobacteria bacterium UBA11371 | reverse complement strand
ATACAATTCGCTTCCTCTCAAAGATGTCCGGTAAAACCCGCCCCTACAACACCATTAACCATACAAGTCCGATAAAACCGGATATGATATAAGTTGGAGTTTTGCTTCAAGCTGATGGGGCTTGAGCGAGATTGCTTCAGAAGCGATCGCAGATAAGTAGACTCCCTAAAATATCCAGGAAGAAACAAAACGTCCGCTGAGGTCAGCAGGGGTGACGTTAACGACGAACCCCAGAGTCAAAAGGCTATTACTCAATAAAGTACGCTGTGCAACGCGAGTGCCGCTGATGATTCCATCCCCATTCGGGTCAATATCTACACCTGCTAGCTGAATATAACTCTGTCTGGATTCAGAGGTCAAACCAATTGAACTCATGGAGATATTTTCTTGTGTAAGGGTGAGATTTGCCTCGCTGATAAACCCAGGCAAAACTATGCGATCGCTAAACCGATTGAAGTCCAGAATATAATCGGAATCTTGTGGGAGAAACTCAAAAAGACTATTGTTTCTCAGTTCAAAGCGATCGCTACCAGCGCCTCCGATTAGCACATCAACACCCAAATCGCCCATCAAGGTGTCATCCCCACCTTCACCCATTAAATTATCTCCATCTTTACCACCCCGGATCAGATCGTTTCCAGCTCCCCCAGCAACGAAATCTCGATCCATATTCCCATTGAGGGTATCGTCACCATTATCCCCATATACCAAATCTGCACCTTTACCACCCCAAATTAAGTCATTCCCACCATTACCCCCAAGGAAATCATCGCCTTGATTGCCATTCATCATGTCACCTACTGACGAACCTTCAACGGTATCATTTCCATCTAAAGCACGCAGTCCTTGGGGAGATCCAGCAAGCAACCCTGGGGTGATTTGAAAATTGTCATTGCCCCAAGTTAGATCGTAAAAACCATCAGGGGTGGAACCAGATATCGCCTGCTGTGTATGCGTCTGCATCTGAGCTAAGCTTCTGCCGCTTTTCCCTACATTTCTTATAGTTTTGAAGTTGAAATCATCCTCAGCAACAACTATTCCCTGCCCGGTGTATCTTTGGTTCCAAACTTCTAAAGCTTTGACTCGATCTAATCCCCAATTACTACTGCTTAAATCCGACACATTTGCCAAGGATCTTTGTTCGATTGCTTGGGCTACTGCTGCTGACGCATCTACTAGACCGTAGCCGAATACATTGTTAAAGGTAATCGGAGAAAAGTATTTGTCCAACGATGATGAAGTATAGGTAGTCATGAGTCATCTCCTACACCTGAGAGTGTTAATCGCTATCTAAAAAGAGATATGTGCTACCCCAGCGCATTTATGCAGCGACGGCGCTACTTCTTTCTCAAACCAGTTACATTTATTTACATTCTGTTGGCTCAAACCTATTCGGTGGGGGTATTGAAGCGATCGCTCTGTGTCCCCAGAAGTTATTCTAGATTTTTGAGCATTATATTATATCATAAATTACCATAAAGAAGCTAAAAATCCGGTTTCTCGATCGGTTCTTCCTAGATATTGCCAATTGGGCATTCCAACTCGAACTAATGGTGTAATTTACTTACATAAGCGATCGCTAGCAGGCATCTATGAAAAAGCGAGTTATCCTCACACTGATGGAAGGCAGCTTTGAGCAGGGGTTTCCAGCTATTCTGCGAATTAGCGAAAATAATGTTCTGACTCAAACAGCTATTCAGATTCCAGGTAAGTTGCCTCCTGCGCCTAAAATTTTAGAAAAATTAATTCATTGGCAGCTAGCTTATAGCGGATTGCAGCCTTTAGAGGTACACCTTCGTTTGTATAGCGGGTACATTAATGCACCCGCTATACAAACTAAGCCAAAAGGCTTTACCTCTCTCATGGGAAATCCGCTGTATAACCAGGTAATCATGGCGTTTCGCGCCATTACGGTGCCAGTACAAAAAGTGACTAATGTTTCTTCCACTCAACTCGGTACTGATTTGGTAGATAGTCTAAATGACTGGCTGAATTCGCCATCTAAAGACTGGAAAAAAATCCGGGATGGATTGCAAAGAAATTTGAATACAACGGATGAAATTGAAATCTTGATTGAAACTAACAACCTGGAACTGTGGCAACTGCCCTGGCATAAGTGGGACTTGTTCGATTGTTACCCCAAAGCAGAAGTTGCCTTGAGTAACCTAGAGTATGAACGACCGAAAAAATTAGGAATAAATAATGCTAACGATCTAGTCAGAATTTTAGCAATTTTTGGTGATTCTAAAGGAATTGATATTAGCAAAGATCGAGCTTATTTAGAGCAATTATCAGACCGGGCATATATCGAATTTTTACCAGAACCTACGCTCAAAGAGTTTCATGAAAAACTTTGGGATCAAGAATGGGATATTCTATTTTTTGCGGGGCATAGTTCCAGCCACAAACAAGGGCGAATTATGCTCAATGAAATCGACGAAATTACAACCCATGAATTAAAATATGCGATCAAAAGAGCGATTGACAAAGGCTTGCGCTTGACAATTTTCAATTCTTGTGATGGCTTGCGTTTGGGGAAAGAGCTTCTGGAATTGGATATTCCGCAAGTTATTGTGATGCGCGAACTCGTGCCAGATGCAGTGGCGCAAGCTTTTTTAAAGTACTTTCTCAAGACTTTTGTCAGGGGAAAGTCTTTGTATGCTTCGGTGCGAGAAGCGCGAGAAAGGTTGCAAGGATTGGAAAAAGAATATCCCTATGCAACTTGGTTACCTGTCATTTGTCAGAATCCCGCCGAAATTCCCCCTACTTGGCAAGATTTGTGCGGGGCGTCTAGGGCGGGCGAGACGCCCACCCCACAAGAGGTTTTGCCAAGGGCGGGCGAGACGCCCACCCCACAAGAGGTTTTGGGGCAGTGTAGACTTCGCATATCGCTCAAAAAACATATCCAAACTGTGCTGGTGGCTAGCGTGGCTGTAACTGCTTTAGTGATGGGAGGGCGTTATTTAGGGATCTTGCAAAGTTGGGAATTGCAAGCTTATGACCAACTGATGCGATCGCGTCCACAAGAACCACCCGATCGACGCCTTTTAATCGTAGCAGTTACCGAAGAGGATTTTAAGTTGCCAGAACAGAATCCCCGAATTGGATCGATATCCGATTTAGCGCTGGCTCGACTTTTAGAGAAACTAGCACAGTTAAAACCCCGTGCGATTGGTTTAGATATTTATCGCGATTATCCGGCAAAAAGTGGCAGAAATTTAGTGAATCGAATGGCTTGGGATAATAACTTTTTTGCTATTTGCAAAGCGAGCGATCGCGCAGCAAATCACCCCGGAATTGCACCGCCTCCAAATGTCCCTTTAAAACGCCTTGGTTTTAGCGATGTGGTGCCAGATCCGGACGGCATTTTGCGCCGTCATTTGTTAGCAATGGAACCAGAGTCTTCTTCGCCTTGTACTACTCCCTATGCTCTCAGCGCCCAGCTAGTATTTCATTACTTAAAAACAGAGGGAATTTCTGCCCACTTCAATCGCAATGGAGATTTACAGATTGGTAACGTTACGTTCAAGCGCTTGCAAGGGCGCATGGGCGGTTATCAAAATGTGGATACTTGGGGGTATCAAATATTGCTAAACTACCGTTCCCATCATTCGCCCGCAGCCTTTGCTCCAATTGTCACGCTGGCAGATGTTCTTAAAGGTAAGGTTAATCCCGATGATGTGCGCGATCGCATTGTCATAATCGGCGTCACCGCTCAAAGCGCTAACGATTATAGTCTGACTCCGTTTAGTACTGGTAAGGGTTTTTACCAATCAATGCCAGGGGTAGTTGTCCAGGCGCAGATGGTGAGTCAACTTTTGAGTGCGGTGAAAGATGGGCGACCATTGTTATCAGTTTGGCCTGTTTGGGGAGAAATTGTTTGGATTTGGGGCTGGTCGATGGTGGGAGGGTTTTTGATTTGGCGCAGGCGATCGCCGCAACTTTATTTGTTGTTGTTGCAAGGATCTGGGCTGGGAATATTGTTTGTGCTTTGTTATATTCTGTTCTTACAAGGCAAGTGGGTTCCTCTCGTTCCATCAGCCTTAGCGTTGGTATTTACGAGCGGTAGTGTAGCGTTTTACTCTTCATTTCAAGCTCGGCAAAAGCAATTTATTGCAACTCGTTTAAATTATGATTCCGCAACAGCAGAGAATTAACCTAATACCAAAATGCAAACTTGTTCTTGCTACCAGTTTGGTAATATTTGGCTGCACGCAAGTGGTAGCACAGCCAAACCGATCGGATAATGTCGAGAGTACGCGCGATCGCATTCAATCTGGAAGTCGGATATTTGCCGCACCACCTCCACCATCAGGCATCGGGGCACCCCGTGGGCGCGAGGGCAGAGGCAGCCGTGGGTGTGAAATCGACAATCAGATTTCTACCACTACGTCTGAGAAAAAGCCTCTTTTAGCTTTAGTTCCAGTTGTTCCGGCTAACGATGCTTCAGAAGTGGAATCTGTAGGGGGATTTACTACTGCCGAACGTCCAACTTTCTGGTTTTATCTTCCCTATCAGCCTCCATTGACCGGAAAGTTTGTGTTGCGGGATCGAGATGAGAATTTGGTTTACGAAACAAATGTGACGCTACCTGGAAAACCGGGAGCTTACGCTATTTCCCTTCCGACTACGGCAGCACCTCTGACTGCTGGCAAGCAATATTATTGGTACTTCAAAGTTTACTGCCAGCCTGGTGCCAAATTGCTTTCTTTTGTTGAGGGATGGATTCAAAGAACCTCACTCAATCCTGCCGTTGAGAGTCAGTTGCAGAATGCTACACCACAGCAGAAAGTTGCGCTTTATGCCAGCAATGGGATTTGGTATGAGGCGCTGACTGCTGCTGCCGAATTGCGTCGCACTAACTCTAGCGATCGCAATTGGGCTAATCTGTTACAAGACGTTGGCTTGAGCAAGATTGCTTCAGAAGCGATCGTGGAGAATTAATAATGCTGATTGCTGATTGCTAATTGCTAAT
>DNGJ01000479.1:0-7552 GCA_003486305.1 Cyanobacteria bacterium UBA11371 | reverse complement strand
CTGATTGCTGATTGCTAATTGCTAATTGCTGATTGCTAATTGCTAATTGCTGATTGCTAATTGCTAATTGCTAATTGCTAATTGCTAATTGCTAAGCGCGAAACTCAATCATATCCTTCCATTAGCCATTAGCTATTAGCAAGCTTGCCGCAATGAGAGAGATAACTCGCAACTTGGATGATTAAACAAAACTGAAGTCAAGAGAAATATTGACGTTGGTGGAATCTTGAATAATTGCAATTAGGTCAGTACCGAAATAGATTCCCGTATCATTTGCAGCACTACCAACGCCTAAGTTGCTAAAGCTGATCGAGTACTGACTGGAATTACCTAGTAATTCAATGCGATCTAGCTGAGGCTCCCAGTCTGTAACGATCGCATGTCCTTCTCCTTGGTAGGATACGCCCCAGTCACCGCCCAAGACAAAGGTATCCGACCCAGTACCGCCAGTTAGAGTGTCGTATTCTACACCAGTGGTTGCGTAACCATCGATGCGATCGCTCCCAATATCGCCAAAAACTTGATCGTTGCCGCTTCCACCTAGCACGGTATCGTTATCTTTGCCGCCTCGGACAATATCATCTCCAGCGCCTCCGGAAACGAAATCGTCACCGATGTTCCCGTTGAGGTTATCGTTGCCATCGTCCCCAAAGACATCATCCTTGTCTTTCCCACCCCAGATAGTGTCATTGCCGCCATTGCCGACAAGCAAGTCATCGCCTTGGTTACCATTCATCATGTCACTGTCTGACGAACCTTCAACCCAATCGTTTCCTTCCAAGGCACGCAGTCCTTGAGGCGAATCAGCCAGCACGCCTGGGGTAATCTCAAAATAGTCATCCTGGGAAGTTAAGTTGAAAAAGCCATCGTAAAGACTGGCAGACCGAACTCCAGTAGAATTAGCAGTTGCGGTCAGCGTGTTTTCTAAGAGCGCCGGAGATAGATTGGGATTGGCACTTAAAACTAAAGCTGCAACCCCAGCTACATAGGGAGCAGCCATCGATGTACCGTCGATAGATTCATATTTATTACCTGGAACTGTGGAGCGAACATCTACTCCTGGAGCGACTACATAATCTAGGGTTTTAGTACCAGCATGGTTGGAAAAATAAGGCATAGCACGATCTCGATCGACTGCCCCGACGGTAATGCCAAAATCCGTAGCGTAGCTACCTGGATAATCGGGTTGCAATCTTCCAGCATTGCCAGATGCGCTAACAACAACTACGCCTTTTTCAAAAGCGTATTGAATCGCTTGCTTTTCTTCAGGAGAAGTAGACAGACCACCCAAGCTGAGGTTAATTACATCAGCACCGTTATCGACGGCATAACGAATTCCAGCAGCAATATTAGCATCGCTTCCGCCGAATAAACCAAGTACCCTCACGGGCATAATTTTGGCATTGAAAGCGACGCCAGTGACACCAAAATCGTTTTTTTCTGCGGCAATAATTCCCGCGACGTGAGTGCCGTGCCCATCAATATCCATCGGGTTGTTATCGCGATTGACAAAATCCCAACCCCGAATGTCATCTATATAACCATTACCGTCATCATCTTTTCCATTGCCAGGAATTTCATCTGAGTTGACCCAGATATTGTCATTTAAGTCTGGGTGTCTGTAGTCAACTCCACTATCGAGAACGGCAACTACAATCCCCTGACCCGTGTACCCTCGATTCCAAACTTCTGGAGCGTTTACCAGATCTAATCCCCAATTATCGCCGCCTAAATTGGGAACCTCTGCAAAGGTGTTTTGTCCAATTGCTTGCGCGACTGCTGCTGACGCATTTACCAGACCGTAACCGAAGAGACTGTTATAGGGAATCGAGGTAGCCATAAGTTATCTCCTATACACGAATGGTGTTCAGAAAGCTTGGTATCGCCCTCCAAAAATAGATATGTCTGACCCCAGCGGACTTATGCAGCGACTGCTGAAGTTGCTTGTGCAACCGGGCATGTATTTTTTTTTGTCGAGTCTTTATATTATTTTGGCTCAAACCGATCCGGCGGGGGTGTGGAAGCGATCGCTCTCTATGGCGAACAAAACTTAGAAACCAGCTTTCTGGCTGCGTTTTTCATCGAAACCCGGATGGGTAAGCATAAGTCCGGCGCAAAAGTTCGTCTAGACTTGGGCAACCGTTTCTAGTACGAGCGATCGCCATCATTGCGGCAAAACCTGATTGCTTGTGCGTATGAAAGGGTGTCCTCTCCGATTTGGGTTGCTAGAAGGCAGCGTTCTGTTTTGTTTATGGGTCGCTGACCCAACGGCAGCACAAATTGTGCCGGATGCTACTTTACCAAATAATACCACGGTCAACCTACAGGGAACGAGGAGCGTAATTGAGGGAGGAACGACAACAGGTAGTAACCTTTTCCACAGTTTTCGGGAATTTTCCGTTCCCACAGGTGGGGAAGCTTTTTTTAACAATACGAGTAATATTCAAAACATCTTTAGCCGCGTCACGGGTGGGTCGATTTCTAATATTGATGGTTTGATTCGAGCCAATGGTACGGCGAATTTATTTTTACTCAATCCCAATGGGATTGTTTTTGGGTCGAATGCCAGGTTAAATATTGGTGGTTCGTTTCTGGCAAGTACGGCAAATAGCCTTAGATTTTCTGATGGGAGAGAGTTCAGCGCTACCAATCCTCAAGCACCACCTCTACTAACTGTTAATGTGCCTATTGGCTTGCAATTCGGGCCAAATCCAGGAAGGCTGGTTAATCAGGCCAGGTTATTTGACATCGGCCTCCAAGTAAAGCCTGGGGAAACTTTGGCGCTCGTAGGCGGTGAGGTAAATTTAAATGGCGGAATTTTAAAGGCTCCGGGGGGTCGAATTGAGTTGGGAGGAGTTGCAGAATCGGCAATAGTAGGACTGAATCTAGAGGGCAACAATCTGCGTTTGAGTTTTCCAGAAGGAGTGCAACGAGCTGATATATCTCTCACCAATCAAGCTAGAGTCGATGTCACTGCTAATGTCAGCGGTAACATTGCACTTAATGCTAACAACATAAAATTGGAACAAAGTTCTATCAATAGTGGTGAACCATTTGTTGTCGATCGAGCGGGAAACATTACACTGAACGCCACAGGTGACATCTTTTTAACCACTGCTAATCTCAGAGCATTAGGGGGTGGTGGTGAAATCGACATCCGGGCTGGTGCGATTTTCTCTACTGGGTCTGTACTAACTGTCAGCGACTTTGGAGGCGTTGGAGGAAACTTATCTATAGAGGCGGATCGCTCCGTTTCTTTGGCAGATACTCTTCTCATAAGCGTTGCTGGGTTTGGAGAAGCTTCTGGTAGCATCAATATTCGAGCTAGGTCGATTTCTTTGAGCGACGGAAGCATAGTGAATGTCAATGCCACTGGTGGAGTTGGCGGAGGTATTAGTTTCGATGCTTCTGATTCTGTCAGCCTTTCTGAAAGCCAGGTTCTTGCCGACGGCGGCTATCCAGAAAGTCCGGGTACTGGTGGCGTCATTAACATCACCACAGGGTCGCTTTCCTTGACTAACGGTGCTAGATTGACTGCTAGCTCTCAAGGACGGGGCAATGCGGGTCGTATAATCATTAACGCTCGCAATACCGTCTTGTTTGATGGCGTGAGGGCTATCAGTGGACGCCCCAGTGGAGTCTTCAGCATAGTGGGAACGTCAGCTGTAGGCGATGGGGGTGGCATCGATATTACTGCGGCATCGCTAACAGTTACCAATAGAGCCGAACTAAGTGCTACCAATAGGGGGAACGGCGCGGCAGGGAACATAAATGTTAAGGCCGACTCCATCGTTCTGGATAACCAAGCATCAATCAGCTCTAATACTAGAGGGGGTCAGGGCAATATCGACCTGCAAACCAACTTCCTAACATTTAGTCGAGACAGTCGTATCACCACCAACGCCACGGGCAGTAATATCGCTGGCGGAAATATCACCATTGACACCGATTTTCTCCTTGCCTCACAAAATAGCGACATTAGCGCTAACTCCGATAATTTCATTGGGGGTAATCTGACCATCAATGCACAAGGCATCTTCGGTACAGAACCCCGCGAGGCACTAACCTCAAGAAGTGACATCACCGCCACTGGGGCAATTTCATCTGGCACCATCACCCTTAACACTCCCGATGTTGACCCCAGAAATGGATTAGTGGAATTACCAACCAATTTGGTTGATATTACTCGATTAATCGCTCCAGATTGTCCCATAGGCACCCGGTACGCCGCGAACGAATTTTTCATCACTGGACGCGGCGGCTTACCTCCGAATCCGAGGGAAGCACTTGCAAACAATGCCCTTGAGGTTGATTGGGTTACTCCTAACCCCCAAGATCAGAGGACTCCAGGGGCAAGGGAGCCGTCTATTCCTACCGAAATTGTGGAAGCGACTGGGTGGGCCAGGGGTGCCAATGGCGAGGTTATCCTTACTGCTAACGCGCCAAACGCAACGCCTCGCGGGAGTTGGTATCGGTCAATTCTCTGCCCTGCACCGCGACTGAATAATTAATCGCCAAACCAGAGGAAATATCCCCATGACCCAAATACTAGACAAACCAAAAGACCAGCGCCTCATCCATCGGGGGATGACTTGGGCGCAACTCAAATGTGCGACTAATATGATGTCCTTAAGATTACCCATAATTAGCAGCCGGGACACGGCACGATAAACGTCCATTGTTTGTCCGAGATATTTATCATGCCGTGTCCCTACGCAACGACTCTTTGAGGTTTTTTTATTATGGGCAATTCAACGGACATCATATAATTAGTAGTTGACAAAATAACAAAAATATGTATAAAAACCACCATAAAATTTTCCAGAGAATCCAATCTTTATTGAAGCGATCGCACCGTTGGGGAAGCGTCTTGTTACTTTTAGCAATGTTCTTGGGCGCAGCAGCTTTGCCTACTGTCGCCCATAAAGCTGTAGCCAATTCTATCGTTCAAGGTGTATCTGATGCCCAAGCATTGATGCAACAAGGCAGGACTTTGTACGAAACTCAACGATTTTCTGAGGCGGGTGTTATCTTGCGACGGGCATTAACTGCTTTCCAAAGTGCTGGAAACAAACTTTGGCAAGCGGCGGCGTTAAGCAATCTTTCTTTGGTTTACCAACAATTGGGACAATGGTCAGAAGCAGAAAATGCGATCGCGTCATCTCTCTCCCTCCTCGAAACCAAACCCTATCCTACTCCGGATCGAGAGCGATCGCACATTCTCGCCCAAACTTTAGATGTTCGAGGTCGCCTGCAACTGGCGCGCGGACAAGCGGAACCTGCTTTAAATAGCTGGAAACGGGCGGCTGAAGTTTATGCACATATCGGCGACACATCGGGAGCGATTCGCAGCCGCATCAATCAAGCTACTGCACTGCAAGCTTTGGGGCTTTACCGTTTGGCTCAGAAAACTCTGGCAGAAGTGAGCGAAATTCTGCAAAAACAACCGGATTCACCGCTGAAAGCGGCGGGATTGCACAACCTGGGCAACGTGCTGCGAATTAGCGGCGATTTAGACCGCGCTGAGGCGGCTTTGCAACAGAGTTTAGCAGTGGCTCGAACTGTGCGATCGCCCCAATCTATTAGCGAAGCGCTACTCGGTTTGGGGCAAACTGCTCAAGCTAAAGGAGATAACCAAAGTGCTTTAAATTATTACCGAGAAGCGATCGCTTCCTCTCCTTCCCCTAAAATCAAAATCCAAATCCAACTCAATCAATTGAGTTTGTTGTTGCAAGACAAGCAATCGAATGCAGCCTCTACCTTGTGGCCTTCCATCCTGGCTCAAATTGATAGCTTACCCCCAAGTCGAACGAGTGTCTATGCCCGCATTGACTTAGCTCAAAGTCTGATGAAGCTATCAGCAATCGATCAATCGGTATCGGGCGATATTGCACAGATGCTGGCGAAAGCCGTCCAACAAGCAAAAAATCTGCAAGACCAACGAGCCGAATCTTATGCAATTGGCACATTAGGCCAATTATACGAACAAAACCAGCAGGAGTCTGATGCACTTAGCTTAACTGAGGAAGCATTAGCGATCGCGCAAACAATTGATGCCTCGGAAATTGCTTATCAATGGCAATGGCAAATCGGACGTTTGCTGAAAACTAAGGGAGATAATGAAAGAGCGATTTCAGCTTACGATCAAGCTGTCAAAACTCTGCAATCCCTGCGTTCCGATTTAGTTGCGATCAATTCCGACGTGCAATTTTCTTTCCGCGAGAAAGTGGAACCCGTTTATCGCCAGTTCGTCGATTTACTATTGCAAGCATCCCCCGACGCTCAACCGAAACAAGAAAATCTGATCGAAGCGCGTCAAGCGATCGAATCCTTACAATTAGCCGAACTAGATAACTTCTTTCGGCAAGCTTGTTTGGTTGCAAAACGTCCGATTGATGCTGTAGTTGAAGAAGACCAAACCGCAGCATTTATCTATCCAATTATTTTGCCAGACCGCATCGAGGTCATCTTCAAATTACCCCAACAACCTTTGCGGCGTTACACCACTTCTATTGCTCAGTCAGAAGTAGAAAATATTCTGGAACAATTGCGGCGAAACTTGACAGAACCAGACACGCTTAAAGAAGCTCAATCTTTATCCCAACAAGCGTACAACTGGTTGATTCGACCCGCTGCGGAAGATTTAGCTAAAAGCAACATCAAAACATTGGTATTTGTGTTAGATGGTTCGTTGCGAAATATCCCGATGGCAGCGCTTTACGATGGTCAGCAATATCTAATTGAAAAGTATGGCATTGCCTTAACACCAGGGCTGCAACTCGTTGACCCCAAACCTGTGGAACAGATACAATTGAAAGCTTTAATTGCCGGACTCTCCGAAGCGCGCCACGGTTTTCGACCCCTGCGTTATGTAGAGAATGAATTACAGCAAATTAAGACTGAAGTTCCCGGTACAATGTTGTTAAATCAGCTATTTACGACCCAATCTTTCAACAATAAAATTAACTTGCAGGCGCTTCCGGTGGTACATTTAGCCACTCACGGTCAGTTTAGTTCCAATGCCGAACAAACTTTTATTCTGGCTTGGGATAAACCGATTAAAGTTAATGAACTAAACAGTCTCCTTCGCAGTAGAGATGAACGCCGCCCCGAAGCAATTGAGTTGCTTGTTTTGAGTGCCTGCGAAACTGCTACAGGAGACAAAAGAGCAGCTTTGGGACTAGCTGGAGTAGCGCTGCGGGCGGGGGCGCGCAGTACCCTCGCTTCTTTGTGGCAAGTAGATGATGAGTCTACTACTTTGTTGATGAGTCAGTTTTATGAAGGAATTACCGATGGTAAACTTACAAAAGCCGAAGCTTTGCGTCAAGCTCAGCTAAATTTGTTGCAAAATCCTCGGTACAAACGTCCGCTGTTTTGGGCACCTTATGTGTTGTTGGGTAATTGGCTTTGAAGTTGAGAAATTTATTGCTAATGGCTAATGGCTAATGGCTAATGGCTAATGGCTAATTGCTAATGGCTAATGGCTAATTGCTAATTGCTATTATAGGATTTTTACTGATATTAGCCATTAGTAGGGGCGAAGCAAAAGCGC
>DNGJ01000481.1 GCA_003486305.1 Cyanobacteria bacterium UBA11371 | reverse complement strand
TCGCCCAGGCAGAAGATGTGCTGGTGCCGTGCCCCTACAGCTTGTGGGTGTTGGTGTCAGCGATCGCACTTTTCTAGCAACAATCAAAGAAACCGGGTTTCCGTGACAGAAACCCGGTTTCTCATTGTGGTGCCCCTACTGGTGGTGGGTGTTGGCGGTAGGGGCACGGCAATTAGGTTATTTGCCGAAAGGCAGAAGATGTGCTGGTGCCGTGCCCCTACAGCTTGTTGGTATTCAGGAATTGCGATCGCCCAATTTGTTGTTAATATCAATACTGCCAAAAGTTCAAACAGATTCTGATGCCAAAATCCAAACAATCTCAGGGGTGTCGCGGGATGCTGCGGCGCACTTTTTTATTTTTGATCGGGATAGCGATCGCGCAAATTGTAGGCGACTTTTTCTCGATTCCAAAAAACCGCTACAATTTTTAGGTAGTTGTCAAAACGGCAAAAGTCTGTTAACCCAATTAGCAATTAGCAATTAGCAATTCCCGCTGTAACAAGTTATAACTAGCTACTTGGGTTACTTTACAGAAACTTCACAGTCAGTGTTTTCTGCATTACACGCATCGATTTTGTATTAGTGGTAACTTTTTAACCACAGCAAATTGCAGTGAAATTACGTTAACTACAGGTAAAAACCAGGTTAAGAATACAGAGAAATTTCCCATTGTTCCGGAATTTCTCGGATGAGTCTGGGAAATTTAAACCATCGTCTTTTGGTGAATGCCTATGGCTCCTTGGAACCTGGTTGGAGTCCAAATTTTGCTGCATTTTTTGCTGTTACCTTTTTTGCTTTTTACCACAAGTGAGGCTTTGGCAATGCCAGCAATTAATCTGGGTAACCCTTACTCTCAAGAATTTAATTTGTTAGCCAATTCAGGCACTAGCAATTCTTGGATTGATGATTCTACAATCGGGGGTTGGTATGCAAACAGAACGACTTATGCTGCTGGAACTGGTTCTAGCAATACAGGCGCACTCTACAGTTTTGGCAGTGTTTCGGCTAGCGATCGCGCATTAGGTTCTGTAGCATCCGGCAGTACAAATACGATCTTATTCGGCGTTCGTTTTGTTAACAACACAGCGAATACGATTTCCTCGCTCAATATCGGTTATGTAGGCGAACAGTGGCGGAATGGCGGTAGCACTACCACTCCCAGCATCGCCCAAAAGTTAGATTTTCAATATCAAATTGGGGCGAGTAGCTTAACAAGTGGAACCTGGATTGATTTCGATGCTTTAGATTTTACCAGCCCAATTTTTGGTACAACTTCTGCGAGTGCCTTAGATGGAAATGCGACGGCGAATCGCACGAATTTATCGGCAAGTTTAAGCGGGTTATCAGTTGCACCGGGACAAGAAATTTGGTTGCGTTGGCAGGATATTAACGATGTCAATAACGACCACGGTTTAGCAATTGATGACTTTAATATTTCGGCAGGTTTTGCGACTCCGGCGGGGATAACAATTACCCAATCTGGCGGTAGCACAGATGCGAACGAACAAGGGGAAACGAGCGATAATTATACTATCGCGCTCAATACGGTACCTGCGGGTACAGTGAATATGGCGATCGCATCAGACGCACAAACCCTAATCAGCACCGATGGGGTAACCTTTTCCAACTCCATCAATCTCAGCTTTACTGATACCACGCCGCAAACAATTACCGTTAAAGCTGTTAACGATACTGCGGTAGAAAGTTCTCCCCACACGGGTATCATCACTCACACTATTATTAGTAGTGCTGACCCCGCTTATTCCAATATTTCAATACCCAATCTGGGCGTTAACATCACCGACAACGATATTGCCCCAGCTATTCGCATCAGCGATATTCAAGGAACTGCCCATCGTTCTCCCTTAGAAGGTCAAACTGTTAGCAACGTTGCGGGTATCGTCACGGCGTTGCGATCCAATGGTTTTTACCTGCAAGACCCCAATCCGGATAATAACGACGCCACTTCGGAAGGGATTTTTGTCTTCACTTCCTCAGCACCTACCGTCAGCATCGGCGACTCAATTCGCGTCAGCGGTAGGGTTAGCGAGTTCCGTCCTGGGGGTAGTGGCGGCACTAACAATCTCACGATTACTCAAATTACCAGTCCTACCATCAATGTGATTTCTAACGGTAACCCCTTGCCTGCTGTTACTATTATCGGCATCGACAATCGCCCGATTCCCAACCAAATTATCGATAACGATGCGGTGGGTGGCAGTGTAGAAAATCCCGCCACTTTGTTTGACCCCGCCCAAGATGGCATCGATTTCTATGAAAGTTTGGAAGGGATGTTAGTCGGGGTAAATAATGCCGTTGTTGTTGGTCCAACTAACAATTTTGGCGAAATTCCCGTTTTGGCAGATAATGGAGCGAATGCAACCGGACGCACGGCGCGGGGCGGGATTCGCGTGCAACCGGGAGATTTTAATCCAGAACGGATTATTATTGACGATGCGATCGCTCCCAATCCGCCGCAAGTAAATGTGGGAGATACTTTCAACAACACAATTACAGGTGTAATCGACTACAGCTTTGGCAACTTTAAGCTACTCAACACCGCCCCCTTACCAACGGTAAATTCTGGTGGTTTGACCCCAGAAACAACCTCGCTGACGGGTACGCAAGACCAACTAACCGTTGCTACTTTCAACGTGGAAAACCTCGACCCCAGCGATGGTAGCGTTAAGTTTAACAGCATTGCCAGTGCGATCGTTAACAATCTCAAATCTCCTGACGTTATTAGCTTAGAAGAAATACAAGATAACAACGGTGCTGTTAACGACTCGGTAGTTGATGCTAGCGTTACTTATCAAACTTTGATTAATGCGATCGCATCCGCCGGGGGACCAACTTACGAATTCCGCCAAATTAACCCTGTAGACGACCAAGATGGCGGCGAACCGGGGGGAAATATTCGCGTCGGTTTCCTATTCAATCCCAATCGCGTTAGCTTTGTAGACCGTCCCAGCGGCACTTCTACCTCAAATACCACGGTTAATAATGTTGGTGACGACCCCCAACTTTCTGCTAGTCCCGGTCGCATCGACCCGACAAATTCAGCTTTCAACGCTAGTCGCAAACCGCTGGTCGGGGAATTTTTATTCAACGGCAATCGGGTATTTGTTATCGGCAATCACTTTAATTCTAAAGGCGGCGACCAACCATTATTTGGACGCTTCCAACCGCCAACCCTAACCACAGAAACCCAGCGCAATCAACAAGCAACAATTGTCAAAGACTTTGTGCAAAGTATTTTGGCAGTTGACCCGAATGCCAATGTTATCGTAGCGGGTGACTTGAATGATTTTGAATTCTCCAATCCGCTGAATATTCTTAAAAGTGGCGGACTCAATAGCTTGATTGAAACCCTCCCTGCTAATGAGCGCTACACCTACAATTTTGAAGGCAATTCTCAGACTCTGGATCATATTCTATCGAGCAACAATCTATTAAATCGCCTCGATGGTTTTGATGTGGTTCACATCAACTCGGAATTTGCCGATCAAGTAAGCGACCACGACCCCTTGGTTGCTCGCTTTAACTTACCGATTTTGATTAATGGTACGCCCAACGCCGATAATTTAGTCGGTACTAACCGGAATGAAGTTATTAACGGTCAAGGCGGTAACGACTTTATTTCTGGTGCTGGAGGTAACGATTCTATTAACGGCGGTACGGGCAACAACGACCGCATGTTTGGCGGGGATGGTAACGATACGATTGCCGATCCGGATGGGATTTTAGGCGCTCATGGTGGCACGGGTAACGATACAATTAACGTGATTTTTGCCCCAACTTGGGATAACAATACCAATCCTAACGATGCACCCCGTTCTGATGGCAAAATTACCGGCGGTTATGGGGATGATGATATTACCGTCACGATGAATAATTCCCGCTTCTTTATTAATTTAAAGGGCGACGAACCAGTAAATCCGATTAGCAATGACCCTCGCGATGGTAATGATGTTATTACCTTGCTGGGAACTTATGCGAATTCCGTCGTTGATTTAGGCGGTGGAAATGACCGCTTTAATGGTGGGAATGGCAGCGATAACGTTTCCGGTAGCGGCGGCGATGATATCATCAATGGCGGTGCTTCTAGCGATCGCATCAGCGGCGACGCCGGTAACGACACGCTGACAGGGGGTGCTTCTAGCGATCGCTTTGTCCTAGCAACTGGCGCAGGCACAGATCTGATTACAGATTTCACCGATAATGAAGACCGGATCGCTTTATCCGCCGGTCTGTCCTTTGCACAGATAAGCGTCTCTCAAGGTACGGGTGTCAACGCCAGCGATACTTTAATTAAGTTAATCGCCAATAATCAATTGCTGGCAATTTTGAGCGGAGTAAATTCTAGTAACATCACCTCGGCTGACTTTATTTCTGTTTGACGATTGCTAATTGGTAATTGCTAATTGCTAATTGCTAATTGCTAATTGCTAATTGCTAATAAGCTTTTTCCGATTAGCAATTAGCGATTAGCGTCATCTGAGAATTGCTGCTGATTTTAAAGCTAGCAGCTACTACATTCACCGCGTACACCCTCTTTCTCCCTCTTCTTGGCGTCTTGGCGTCTACCCTACGGGAAGCCACTTCGTGTCTATGGCGGTGCGTTAAAAAAAGGGTTATCAAAGCGGATTCCGTATAACTACCTAAAAAAAATTTTCCTCTGCCTCTTGCCGATAGATTACAGACTTGACCTTAATAAAAATTTTATCTATAACGTAAATAATACTTGCCGCACACCGAGAGCGAGCGAAGGAAAACCTGAAGGAGTAAGCTACCAAGATGTCAAGGGGATCGCTAAAAAAAGTTTTTGCTAGAGTTGCAGGACGTGTTCCCCTAAAAACAGTCTTAATTGTTCCGTTTGTTTTACAGACTAGCATAACTGTGGGGCTGGTGGGTTATCTTTCCTTCAAAAATGGGCAGCAGACGGTGAGTAACCTGGCGCATGAGTTGATGATTCAGGCTAGCGATCGCATCGACCAACACCTCAAATCTTACACCGCTCTTCCCCAACAAATTGTCCAACTCGTTGCCGATGACTTGGAATTAGGGAAAATTAATTTAGATTCCCCTTCTTTGCAAAATTTAGACGCTTATTTTCTTAAGCGCATTCAAATATTTAATTCCGTTAGTTTTATTTATGTCGGTAACGAACAAGGCAAGTTTATCGGTGCGGGTCCGGTGAGGAAAGATGGTCAAGTTTCCTACATTATAGAAGTCGCGGACAACACAACCAATAAAAATTATGTTTCTTACGCCACAGACAAAAAAGGCAAGCGTATCCAAAAATTAAATACCATTCCCAACTACGATGCGCGGCGTCGCCCTTGGTATCAAGCCGCCGTCAAAAAAGGTGGGGCAACTTGGAGCGAAATTTATCCGTTTATTGGAGAAGCTAACACAGGGCTGACGATCGCAGCAGTGAAGCCATATTATCAACAATCGGGCAAGTTAGCTGGGGTAACGGCGGTTGATTTGTACTTGACCGATATCAAGAAATTTTTGCAAAAAATACAATTGAGTCGATCGGGCAAAATATTTATTTTAGAACCGAATGGTTTATTAGTAGCTAGTTCGAGTCAGCAGCCGATTTCCACCCAGGTTAACGGGAAAATAAAACGAATAACCGCATCGGCAAGTAACAATGCCCTAATGCGGACAACCGTTGCATATTTAACCGAAAAATTTGGTAGTTTAGAGCAAATTAAGACAAAGAAGCAGGTAGAATTTAGACAAGAAGGACAACGGCAATTTGTTCGCGTCACCCCGTGGTCAGATGAATATGGCTTGAATTGGTTAATTGTGACCGTTGTTCCAGAAGCCGATTTCATGGAGCAAATCAACGCCAATACCCAAAGAACGATTTTATTATCAATTGCCGCTTTGATTGGATCTACAGCAATTGGAATGGTAGGGGCGAAATGGGTAACCAAGCCAATTGCGATCCTCAATAGTGCCGCGAAGGAAATTGCCCAAGGAAATTGGGAAAAAACCGTTGCAATTGACCGGGATGATGAAGTTGGGGAACTGGCTAAATCATTTAATGAAATGGCGGAACAACTGCAAGTGTCTTTTGGAGAGATGAAGTATCTCAACGCAGCACTGGCAGAGAGCGAACAGCGATTAAATCAATTTTTAGAAGCCTTACCCGTTGGGGTGGCAGTTATCTATCCGAATGGGGAAGTTGCCTATACCAATCAAATGGCAAAAAATCTATTTGGGACGGATGTTTTCGATAGGACAGGGGAAAATCCAGCGGCGATATATCAAATTTATCGGGCGGGAACTGACCAACTTTATGAGAGCGATCGCCTCCCCTTAGTCCGAGCGCTCAAGGGTGAAACAGTCGTCGTTGACGATATAGAAATACGTCGAGATGGAATCGCGATCGCGCTAGAAATGCGAACGATTCCGATTTTGGATAGTCAGGGAAATGTTACCTTTGCGATTACCGCATTTCACGATATCAGCGATCGCAAGCTTGCCCAAAAAGCACTGCTAGAAAGCGAACAACGCTACGCAGCTTTAGCCAAAGTCGCACCAGTAGGGATTTTCCGCAACGATTTGCAAGGCAATTGCTTGTACGGGAACGAGCAAAGTTTTGAAATGATCGGCATTTCCCAAGCAGAAGCAATGGGGGAAGGATGGACGAAAACTTTACATCCAGAAGATCGCGATCGCGTCATCGCCACCTGGATGAATTTCGTCCAGCACAACATACCCTTTAAATGCGAATACCGCTTTCTGCGACCAGATGGCAGTATTATTTGGGCGATCGGACAAGCAGTGGCGGAAAAAGACGCCAATGGCAAAGTTTTGGGTTACGTGGGAACGATTACCGATATAAGCGATCGCAAACAAGCAGAAATCGCCTTAAAAGAAAGCGAAGCCAAATACCGCCGTCTAGCAGAAAATTTGCCCTCCTTCGTCTATCGCTTCGTACTGCATTCCGATAACACTCAAGAATTCACCTACGTCAGTCCAGGAGTGCGCGAACTTTACGAATGCGAAGCCGAAAACATCGTAAAAAATGCCCTCCTAGCCTGGGAAGTCACCCATCCCGACGATGTACCTTCCCTCAACGAAGCGATCGTAATTTCAGCACAAACATTACAACCTTGGAAATGGGAAGGTCGAATTATCCCGCCTTCTGGTCGCACCAAATGGGTACAAGGAATTTCCCGCCCGCAAAAACAACTTAATGGCGATATCATCTGGGATGGCGTCGTCATCGATATTACAGAACGCAAACAGGCAGAACAACTAATAGCAGACTATCAGCGCAATCTAGAAACCCAAGTACAACAACGCACCGCCCAACTCGCCCAAGAAATTAGCGATCGCAAACAAATCGAAGCCGCACTGCGACAAAGCGAAGCGCGATATCGTGCCATCCTTGAAGATCAAACCGAACTAATTGTCCGATTTAAGCCAGATGGTACTCTCACCTTTGTCAATGAAGCCTACTGTCGATATTTTGGACTAACGCGGGAAGAATTGATCGGGTATCATTACGAACCCGTTATTTTTGAACAAGACCGCGAACATGTGGCGCGTCTGCTGAATTCCATCAGCAGAGAAAATCCCGTTGTCACGATTGAAAATCGGGTAATTAGTCAGGAACAATTGCGTTGGACTCAGTGGATCAGTCGGGCTATATTTGATGACACTGGATGCATCGTTGAATTGCAAGCCGTTGGACGGGACATCACCGACATTAAACAAATCGAAGACGCACTTCGAGAAAGCGAGAAAAAATTCCGCGCCATTTTCAATCAAGCATTTCAGTTTGTCGGATTGCTTCAGCCGGATGGCATTCTTTTAGAAGCGAACCAAACCGCACTCGATTTTGCTGGTATTGCTAGAGAAGAAGTTGTTGGAAAGCCGTTTTGGGAAGCTTTATGGTGGAGAATTTCTCCCGAAACGCAAGCACAATTGCAAGCAGCGATCGCATCTGCTGCACTAGGAGAATTTATTCGCTATGAAGTTGACGTGTGGGGGAAAGATCGACGAGTGGTGACGATCGATTTTTCACTGCGTCCGATTTTCGATGAAACAGGACAAGTAACGCTGCTGATTCCAGAAGGACGCGATATAAGCGATCGCAAAATTGCCGAAGCCGAACTTGAGAAACAGCAAGCCTTTTTGCGTCAGGTTATTGATGTAGTTCCCAGTTCTATTTTTGTCAAAGACAAGCAAGGACGTTTCCTCACCGTCAATCAAGCAGCTGCTGCGATCTACGGGACGACAGTTGAGGATATGTTAGGTAAGCGCGATCAAGACTTTAGTACAGATCCATTTATGCTAGGAAGCGAGGTAATAACGACACTTGAGTCTAAAATTATCCAACTGCAAGCGATCGCTAACCTCCAAGGTGAATTGCGCTGGTATCAAACAATTATTAGTCCCTTCATCGATGCTGATGGACAAGTACGCGGTATTATTGGCTCCTCGACGGACATCACCGATCTTAAACAAGCAGAATCAGAACTGCGACAAGCAAAAGAAGCAGCCGAAGCCGCAAACCATGCTAAAAGCACCTTCTTAGCCAATATGAGTCACGAACTCAGAACGCCGCTAAACGCCATTTTAGGATTTGCACAACTGTTAAAGCACGACTCAAAGCTCAACCCGCAACAAAAAGAAAATATCCGCATTATTAGCCGCAGCGGCGAACACTTGCTGGGTTTAATCAACGACGTTCTCGACTTATCAAAAATCGAAGCCGGATGCATCGTACTGAATCAAACAGACTTCGATCTCGTCGAGATGCTGGCTGAGTTAAAGCAAATGTTTCAAGTCAAAGCCAAGGCAAAAAACTTGCAGTTAGAGTTTAACTTGGCTCCCCAAGTACCTCAGTTTATCAGAAGCGATCGCGTCAAACTCCGCCAAGTTTTAATCAACCTGCTGGACAACGGCATTAAATTTACCTATGAAGGCAGAGTTTCCCTCAGCGTCACCCGGATTGACAAACCAGAAAATGAATTAAATCTGCTATTTTCCGTCAGCGATACCGGAGTCGGAATTGGCGAGAATGAAATGCAACATCTATTCACACCCTTTGTCCAAACTACTGCTGGAATTGCTACAGCTAAAGGCACGGGTTTGGGTTTAACTATTAGTCGCAAATACGTCCAACTTTTAGGCGGCGATATCGCCGTCAAATCCCAACTCGGACAGGGAGCAACATTCCAATTCGAGATTAAAGTTATCCCCGTTAACCCCACAGCGATCGCGAATCGACAAACCAGCCGCCGCGTCATCGCTCTAGCCCCAAACCAACCAAAATATAGAATTTTAGTCGTTGATGATAACGATCGCAATCGTCAACTGCTGGTACAGTTACTCGCCCCCGTTGGATTTGAAGTTCTACAAGCGACAAACGGTGAAGAAGCGATTAAAATGTGGGAAACCTTTCAACCCCATCTGATTTGGATGGATATGAAAATGCCTGTCATCGACGGTTATCAAGCCACCCAACGAATTAAAGCCAAAGCCTTTGGTTTTGCCACGATCGTTATTGCCATCACCGCCAGTGCTTTTGAGTCAGAAAAACTCGCTATGTTATCGGCAGGGTGCGATGATATTATTTGCAAGCCCGTGTCAGAAAAGGTTATATTTGAAAAACTAGCCGAATATTTAGGAGCAAGCTTTATTGAAGAAGCCTATACAACAGAAGCCTATACAACAGAAGCCTATACAACAAAAGCCTATACAACAAAAGCCAACACAACCATTTCGCTGGGTGAGTCTAATTATAATCTAAATTTAGCTTGTATGCAAGCATTGCCCAAATCATGGTTGACTGAATTAGAACAAGCAAGTTTAACGCAAGATCGGATAGGGTTAGAGCAATTGATTTTAAGAATACAGCCCCAAGACACAGAACTCGCAGAGGCAATCAAAAAAACAATTGAAAACCAGGAATACCCAAAGATTTTAAAGGCAATTGAAACCGCAAAAGGAGGCACAGAAACTCAAACGAACCTATCGGGCGCTTTGGCAACCAACGAATGCGAATCGACCCTCAAACTTCCCGAACGCTGGGCGGGGGAAATGAAACAAGCAATTATTCTGGCTGATTTGAATTTAATCGAAGATCTAATTAACCAAATTCAGGCCGAAAATCCAGCCTTTGCTCAAATTATTCAGGGACATCTCGATGAGTTTGATTACAAGAAGATTTTGGCAATAATTGCCGATATCTCACCGCCAGATCCCTTAGTATAAAATAAATAATATGACGTTGAATCATCGCCGCACTAAGGCAGAAATATTGGTTGTTGACGATAACCCGGCTAACTTAAAATTGTTAATCAATATTTTACGAGAAAATGGGTACAAAGTTAGACCTGTTCCCGATGGAAATTTAGCAATAGAAGCGGTGAGTAAAAGCAAGCCTGATTTGATATTACTCGATATTCTCATGCCTAATATAGACGGGTATGAAGTGTGTAAAAAGCTCAAATCAGACCCGAATACGCAAAATATTCCCATCATTTTCTTAAGCGCGCTCTCTGAAGGGTTAGATAAAGCCAAAGCGTTTCAAGTCGGCGGGGCAGACTACATTACCAAACCGTTTCAAGTTGAGGAAGCATTAGCGCGGGTGAACTATCAACTTACCCTGCGTTCTTTGCAAGCAGAACTAGAGGAAAAAAATGAAAAATTAACCGAGCAGAATTCCCGACTGAAAAAAGAAATACGCGATCGCAGACAAGCCGAGATGGAAATTCGCCTGCTTTTGGCAACTTCCCAAGCCATCCATCGCGCCCCCGACTTGCACGCCGCCTTTAACGACATCCTCAAAATGATCTGTCAAAGTCTGCAATGGGATTTAGCAGAAACTTGGATTCCCAACGCCGATGGGACAATCTTAGAATCCAGTGAAGGTTGCTACTTAAAAGATGCCACTTTTTCAGACTATCGACAAAAAAGCAAGCGCTTAACCTTTGTACCCGGAGAAGGAATTCCCGGTAGAATTTGGCTATCAAAGCGCCCCGAATGGATTGAAAATATTTCTCTTGTAGATGGGGCAACTTTCATCCGCTCGGAAATCGCAGCAAGGGCGGGATTAAAAGCAGCTTTTGGCGTGCCGATCTTGGCTCATGAAAAAGTTTTAGCGATTTGGATTTTCTATCAAAAACAAGCGAGTGGTTATCAATCCCGGATGGTGGAATTAGTGCAAGCAGTTGCCACCCAATTAGGAGCGATCGTCCAGCGCAAGCAAGCAGAAGACGCCTTACGCATAGCAGAACAACGGTATCACAGCATCGTTGAAAACGCGATTGATGGCATATTTCAATCAACGCCAGAAGGAAGGTATTTGAGCGTTAATCCAGCCTTGGCAAGAATTTATGGCTACGGTTCTCCAGAAGAGTTAATGCTTGCCATGAAAAACATTAACGAGCAATTATACGTTGACCCCAAGCGACGTAAAGAATTTATCGCCGCCATCGAAACTGATGGGGCTGTATCTGGGTTTGAATCGCTGATTTATCGTAAAGATAGAACGCAAATTTGGATCTCGGAAAATGCTCGCGCGGTGAGAGATTCTACCGGCAGGTTACTATACTATGAAGGCACGGTATCTGATATTACCGAACGCAAGCTGGCACAGCAAGCTTTGGAATTGCAAAAAGCCCAAACCGAACGATTGCTGCTAAATATTTTGCCCCAATCGATCGCCACGCGCCTGAAAGCCGGGGAAACACCGATAGCCGATCAATTTGAACGAGTGAGCGTATTGTTTGCCGATCTAGTGGGATTTACCAACTTTTCCTCCCACCAAACACCAGCAGAATTGGTAGAAATACTGAATGCAATTTTTTCCGAATTTGACCACTTAGCGGAAAAGCATCGCTTGGAGAAGATTAAAACTATTGGGGATGCTTACATGGTAGTGGGAGGATTGCCCGTACCGCGTCTCGATTATGATGAAGCGATCGCTCAAATGGCACTCGACATGATCGCCAGCATCAATCGACTCAACGCCAAGACAAATCAAGCATTTCAAGTGCGGATCGGCATCAACATCGGTACGGTCATCGCCGGAGTCATCGGCAAAAGCAAATTTATCTACGACCTTTGGGGCGATACCGTCAACGTTGCCTCGCGCATGGAATCTAGCGGAATGCCGGGAAAAATTCAAGTCAGCGCTGCCACCTACGAATGTTTAAAAGATCGGTTTGCGTTTGAAGAACGGGGGATAATAGAAGTCAAAGGTAAAGGAGAAATGCTCACCTATTGGTTAAAAGGAAGGCATTGATAAACAAATTATATGAACTTAACATCCAGCAACAATTGTAAGGGAAATATTTTAATCGTTGACGATACAATAGCGAACTTACGCTTATTAGTCAATCTCTTGCGGGAAAATGGCTATAAAGTTCGACCAGTTACCGATGGCAACTTGGCGTTAGAGGCGATTGAAGAAAAGCATCCCGACTTAATTTTGCTGGATATTATCATGCCGGAAAAATCTGGCTACGAAATTTGCCAAACCTTGAAAGCTAACCCGAAAACCAGAGAGATTCCCGTAATTTTCTTGAGTGCGCTTTCTGAGGGGTTAGACAAAAGCAAAGCCTTTCAAATCGGCGGGGAAGATTACATTAGTAAACCATTTCAAGTCGAGGAAGTATTGGCAAGGGTAGCAAATCAACTCACCAGGCGATCGCTGCAAGCTCAACTGCAACAAAAAAACCAACTGTTGAGCCAGCAAAATTCTCAGTTGCAACTCTTACTAAAAGCCACTCAAGCAATTAATTCTGCCCCCAACCTTGACACCGCTTTAGAAAAAATTCTCGCTTTAGTGTGTCAAACCATCGGATGGGATTTGGGCGAAGCTTGGGTGGTCAATTGGGATAAATTTGTCCTCGAACGCAGTAGGGGTTGGTATGCCAACGATCCGATGCTAGAAGAATTTCATTTGTTCAGCCAAACTTTGGTATTTCGCCCTAAAGAGGGACTGCCGGGGCGAATTTGGCAAACCCAACAACCTGAATGGATAGAGGATATTTCCCAACAACAAGTACAAGTTTTTCCCCGTTGCCATTTAGCTGCCGCTGTGGGACTAAAATCGGCGTTTGGAGTTCCGATTATCTTCGATAACAAAGTTCTTGCCATTCTGATGTTTTTTAGCAAAAAAACTCCCACACCTCAAGATCGTTCCCTAGAGTTGGTGAATGCGATCGCTACTCAGTTAGGATCTTTCGTGCAGCGCAAACAAGCGGAAGCCGAACTTTTTGCAGCGAACCAAAAGCTAGTGCTACTCGCTACTTTGGATGACTTGACGGGTGTTGCCAACCGCCGTTATTTTAACGAACACCTGGCACGAGAATGGAGCAGATTAAAACGAGAGAAAACACCCCTGTCCCTGATTCTATGCGATGTCGATTATTTCAAACGCTATAACGACTACTACGGACATTTAGCCGGGGATGTCACTTTAAAGCACGTAGCACAAGCAATTAAACAGGTTCTCAAGCGTCCAGCAGATTTGGTGGCGCGTTACGGAGGCGAAGAATTTGTCATCCTGCTACCGAACACATCTATGGAAGGAGCGCTGCAAGTGGGGGAATTAATCCGACAACAAGTGCAACAACTCAAAATTCCCCATTCCCAATCTTTAGTCAGCGATTATGTTAGTTTGAGTTTAGGAATTAGTAGCTTAGTTCCCAGTTTGAACGAGTCGCCAGAAGTATTAATCAAAATGGCAGACGAGGCACTTTATGCAGCAAAAAGACAGGGGCGAAATATTGCTGTTGCTCGTCAAGTTGTGCTGGATTGAGAAAATTGTTAATTGCTAATTGCTAATTGCTAATTGCTTTGCAATAGCGTTCATAATGTAGGGGCGGGTTTTACGAGAGATATTTGAACGCCTGCCGAAAGCGTAAATAAACCCGCCCCGGCATATGCTATCGATCCAACCGAACAGGATATCAGCTATTAGCTATTAACTATTAGCAATTGATAACATTACCTTCGGGATGCAAAGTTTTGCAACATTAGATCAATAAATATTTTCACATCCTTGCCAAAAACGCGGCTTTGTGAAAAAAGCCGTCATTTGTAGAATTATTCGCGCCAAAAATGCTCCAAAGTCACGAGCGCCTGACAAAAGAGAGGGTTTTAATCGCTTAAATCCGATAGCTTCACAAGTTCCTCAAATTTGTTGTCTACCTTGAGAGTGAGCCAGATCGGTCATGGGTCAGCACTCAGGAGTCAACTGACAACTGACTAAGGGCAAATGACGAGGTATAAAATGAACAAGAGAACATTTGCAACGATAGATGGCAACGAAGCAGTTGCCCAAGTCGCTTACCGACTCAATGAAGCGATCGCAATCTACCCGATCACCCCTTCAACTCCAATGGGCGAATGGGCGGATGCGTGGGCATCTGAAGGCAAACCGAATCTCTGGGGTACCGTTCCCTCGATCATCGAGATGCAGAGTGAGGGGGGCGTAGCGGGTGCAATCCACGGCGCACTACAGACGGGTTCCCTCGCCACCACGTTCACGGCGTCCCAGGGATTATTGTTGATGATCCCAAACATGTATAAAATTGCCGGAGAACTGACGCCTTGCGTATTCCACATCGCCGCGCG
>DNGJ01000137.1 GCA_003486305.1 Cyanobacteria bacterium UBA11371 | reverse complement strand
ATTAATGCCGTGCCCCTACGATCTGCGATCAACAGTCAGGTGTTACATCATTGCTATCAGGCAGAGCAAACACAACTTTTAATTGGATATTGGGGACTCGCTGACGGCATAACAGAAGATGTCCATCGGCATCCGAGCGACTGCGGTATCGCCCGATAATCGCCCATTGCAAATTGGGAAGCAAACGGGCGATCGCCCAAGGCTTGAGGCACTCTCTGTAAGTCATAATGGGTTTATCTCCATTGCATAAGGGAGCCAGAGCCAGCGCGGAAACTTGGTAGGTAGAAGCGCTGGCTTTTGAAAGTTTTGTTTCAGAAAAAGTTGTTGCTTTTCGCTGAACAAATTAATCGTATTTAACTCTCAAAATATCTGTCAAGATCGTTAGCACTATAGCGCTAGCGCATAATCACCAACGCTTAATTGCAAGGATTATAGCCTTAATATAGAAATGCTAATAAACTGATGAATATGTACAGGGTGAAAGTCAGAGTTAAAGAGCTTTGCGAGGAGCGGAATTGGAGCCTCAACGAATTGGCCCTGCGTTCTGGTGTCACATACACTACCGTTCGCCGTTATGCAATGCAGCCAATGGCGAAGATAGAAATAGATCCAGTTAGCCGCATTAAGGAAATATTTGGCTGTTCTTGGGACGAATTGTTGGAATTGCTTGGGGATGATTCTTTTGATGAGTGAGTGCGATCGCTGTTTCATTTTCATAGTATGAATTCCATCACCCAAATCTTTTCCTGCCTATGTTTTGGCAGGACATCCGTCTCCATCAGGACCACCTAATGGATGATCGATATGTCGAACTGGATAGCCGTAGGTTGAATAGTCAATGTAGCAATCGGCTGCATTTGTTAGCTTTATAACAATCCTATTGAACAACGTATATAGAGCATTTGTTGTCATCGCTAAACCATGATACTGATGAGACGAGTAACGACTGCCATGAGCGGGTTTATTGCGCTCCCTCAGCGCCTTCTTCTCAACCTCTCCAATCTTAAGGGATATTAAATCGAAGAACTCATCGTACTTCATGTTGGAACTTTTGTTATTTAGGTTATCCAACTGTCTTCTCAATATCTTTACTTCAGCACTTTCTTGGCTCACTGCGTCCAGGTTGACAGTAGCATTATCAAAAGCCTTTAAAAGAGGTTCCTTGATTGCTGTTTCCCACACCTTCTTGGGAAGGAGCGTAGTTTTCAGATCGCAATACGAATTTCTCAGTGATTCTATTGCTGCCCCAAGGTGTGCTGCTTGTACATCTAGAGGCGATACTTGACCTAACCACAGTAGTAAAAGTGGATATTCTATATTTAAATCTTTCATCTTAGCAGCAACAGCATTGATGATCGAGGACACCTTGTTTTCGTCAACAAAACTCTGTTTTAGAGTAGGGTCAAGAGGCGTAGGAGGCATACTAACTTTCTTGTAAGCATTTTCTTCTCCCAATAAACAGACTTTCTTTACTGTGTAACTCACACGATCTCCTCCTTCTGCAAGGGATGTTGAGCCAGCAGTAACTACCTGTCTGCCGATTGTGAAGGAGAGAGCCGCTAAGATAATCTGTTTGGTATTCTCTGAGGGCAAGCAGTTATTTATATCCAAAAACTCTATGAATCCAGGTAGACACTTCGGATCGGCAACCTTCTTTGTAACTTTTCCTACAATCAGCGACCACTTCTTCCCCTCTACTGTACAATCACAGCAAAAGTGATCAAAAGTCATATTTTCTTTTCTATTCATATTGCGCTCAATTTTATCTTGCTCGCTTCGCTTTCTAGTAAAGATATCGTACTGTTCTCGTGTTGTAGCCCTACTAGGAATATAGGGTTTTAACGAAAAATTAACAATCCATTCTAAATGGGTAGTAATTGGGGCTTCACAATTGACAACTTCAGCCTCGTAAAGTTCTGCGTTAATAAATACTTTTTGCTCTAGAAGATTAGAATTAGATGAACGTAGAGACACTCCCTTCAGCCGAACTAACTCGCCGAACTCAGTATTTCCAATTGTTTCTTCTGAGTCAGGGACGAATTCGCCTGGACGTAGTTTTTTTATCCGCTCATCTTGCAAAAAATCTCCATTTCCCTTTCCGAGTGCCAATAGCTTTAGCTCTGAGCCTCTTGAAAGTTCGACTCTTTCTATACATGAGGGAAAACTGCCATGTTGAGTAACTTCAAAATCAAGAGAATGAGGAGTACAGTCCCATTCCAACCAGTCTAGATTTTCCATACTCTCCTACGGATTAAACGATCAGTTAGTAAATTTTTTTGCCCCATCCTTACCAAATCAATATACTTGGATGCGATCGCTCTCTGTAATTCCCAGGAGAGCGATCGCGTCTCGCATCAAATCCCAGCTTCAATAAAAGCTAGATTCAAATCATCAATCAACCCCAATTTTTCAGCGCACTCTGTTAAATAAGCTCGCTCCAAATTATCAGCTTGTACTTTCATAACTCCCAAAACATCAGTCCATTGTTTTTGCGATCGCGACTGTTTCCGCCACAACAGTTTTGCCAATACAATATCTTCAGGAGAAGCAATCCAAAACTGTTCGATACCAGCTTCGTCGAGCGCTTCTAATCGTCGCCTTACCATTTTAGAACGGTCGAATTCGGTATTCGCATTTAGCACAATATCGGCGTTCAATACTAAACTCATGTGAGTCACGCTCAACACCCTGCCTCTGCCATTTTGAATATCTTCTACTGCACCCGGAGGACAATAAAAACCAGCCGTTTCTAGTGCCTCAACTAATTGAGCAATATTGTCTCGATTTAATTCAATTACCAAATCTAAATCTCTGGTGGTTCTGGGGTCGCCATAGACCGAAGCCGCCACCCCTCCTGTAATGTAATAAGGTATACCTAAAGTTTCAAAAATTGGGTGCAACAGTCTGGCAATTTCGCTGGGGTCTTGCGTCCACATAGATGAGTCATTGGTGGGAGTTAAATTCGGTAACCACTTGCTACCTAATACGGATTGAGCAAATTTTTCTGGGTAGTTTGATGGACAAGCTTTTCTCATCCCGCGTAGCGATAAAGTCTTTGCCCAACGAATTAATTTTGCCCCCATTTGCCAGCGTTGGGAATTAGTTAGTTGTCGCAGTCGGTAAAAATCAATGGCGTCCGCTTCAGGGGTTTTATCATCTGATTGGGGACGGTATCCAGGTTTGATGGATAATTTTGGTATGGTTTGAAGCATATTGAGCCAGATATAAAATTAATTTACCTTGGGTGCGATCGCAAGCCGAAACCCCATTGCATCCAGCAACTCAACCAAAGCGTAAATTTCAGCACCCTTAGTTTCTGAAAGCATTTTATCGAGCTTTTCATAGCGCAATTTTACTTCTTCCAGAACGGGGTTTATCTGCGCGTGCGCCTCAATTACGTCTTTCAAAACAGATGATAGATATTCAGGTTCGTCACCTTCTTCTAATTCCAAAAAACTTCCCATATAGCCAGCAGCTTCTTGGGGATCTTTTAGAGATGACATCAGATATTCGCGGTAACTTCTACTCCTTGGTGCTTTAACTTCTTCCATAATCGCTCCAATATTCCTTAGCTTTTTCAATGTCTTGTTCTTGGGTACTTTTATCTCCACCGCAGAGGAGAAGTACTATTGTCGATCCGATCTGTCCAAAATAGATGCGGTATCCTGGCCCATAGTTAATTCTAAACTCGCAGACTCCTTCTCCAACTGAGCGATAGTCTCCCAAATTGCCTGACTCGACTCGCCTAAGCCTGTTTCTAATTTTAACTCTAGCTTGAGTATCTCGCAAAGCATTAAGCCATTCTTCAAAAGGGCTTCTTCCGTCTGCTGTCAGGTAGTTCTGAATTTGTCTTGGTTGAACTTCCACTACTTGATTATAAACCCATCATGGCTTAGTTTACTATAAAGCGATCGCGTAGCTAGCCCTTGGCATATCGCTTACCCCACAAAAAACCGACTTTGATTCAGCATCTCTTTATCTTCAGCTAACAAGAATGTCTCTGGATAATTGTACATTCCCAAATACATGATGCACTGACTCTCCGGCAGACTTTGATCTTCTTCGCACCCAGGCGGATGTGGCAAACCAAATGCATGTCCTAATTCGTGTCCCAATCCTCCTATCCACCGCGAAATGGGTTCTTTACTTAATCCCATTAAACCGCGTATATCGTGTTGAGGTAATACCGCTACACCGCAAGTACCCGCACCGCCGTATTGTCCTTCATCGTTTTCGGCGTCGATATAAAAAATCCAGATAAAATTAGGGTCGTTAAAACTTGCACCCGTCAATGCAAAACTATCTGCTAAAACATTATTCCAAAACCAAAGGTGATATTCGCCTGCGGGATTTGTCGCGTACCATCTGGCTTTGTGTTTTGTTCGCACTACCTCAACAATGGTATCTGTTAACCTAAATGTTTTCCGATTTTCCATCTGCGCCAAATACCACTGCTGGAGATGGGTAATAGCGTTTGCGATCGCATGTCTATAATCCTCGCAAGGATTAGCATCCGATGGTACTAAATAAACAACGCGCACTGTCTGCATCGCTTTTGCTCTTTCATAAACCAGGTTTCTAGATTGCTTAAGTTCTCCAAAATAATTTTAACCTAGTAAATAAACTTACAACTAAAGCAATGACCAAAGTATACCCAACTCCTTTAATAAATCCCATAACCGGAGTTTGAGTATATCTCGTAATACTTGCTTCCCATCCCGTCAAGTTCAAAATAGGCCAAAGCAAGTTAGCAAATCCCACATAGCCAATCATCGGATTTTGCCCGTTATCGATTAATAAATTTAACCATGACTTTTTATTAAAAATCTCTAAAACAATGGTAAAAGCGATTAAAATCAAAATAGACATTCCCGTCGTGACAAAGTAGTAACTCATGGTAGAAGGGTCTTTTTTGATACCGCCTTCGTAAGGTTCAAAAGATAAGCCAATTGCCAACCATAAAATTCCCCAACTGTAAAGTCTATTAAGCAATCTTTCGGTGGCAGAAGTTGGATGTTTGAATAAAAACCAACCAATTGAGCAAAGAATTGCGGTTGCTAAAGTTGTTTCCACTACTAATCTAGATTGCAATCCGACTAGCAAAGTCAAATTCAGCGCCAACATCAACAAAAGAATGATATCGAAACGCCAGGTTTTCCAAGATTCTTTTTGCTCGTATTCCCTCGTTTGCATCGATTCCAAAATCAAATCGCCAGCGACTGTACCGGGAATGACTATAAATAGATACTTTAAATAAGCGAATTTGAATATCCAGGGGGCGGGGGAGTATGACCAAACTTGTGCTACCCAACCATCGGCGGTAGAAGATAACTGGAGGGCGAATAATAAACCTAGCAATCCCACTCGTAAGAAGATTCTTTGCCTGGTAAATAGCCAGATTAATGAGCCAAAAACAGCCATATTTGCCAGAACAATCAGGATAATATCGCTGCGAGAAACTGAAAAGCCACTGTTGTCTGGATATTGAATTCTAGATAGCAGAAAAATTGCAGCAATCCAGGCACTTAAAGTAATTGCGTTGCGTATCCAAGGTTTCCAAGATGCGGGGGGGCGAACAAACATAAAAAATAATAGAAAAAACCCCAATAAAGCAATCTGCCATTTTTGCGTTGATGGGTTGGGATTGATAACTTGGGGTCGAAGATGTTGCAGAATAATGGCAAATGCGCCTAAGAGAAATCCGCGTTTAAGAATAGATAAAATAATCCCGATCTTGGGCAATCCTTTGGCGAGGCGACGGGACAGCGCCAGGGGTATTGCTGCGCCCATTGAAAATAAAAATATGGGAAAAACGAGATCGACCCAAGTTAATCCGGGCAGTTTAGGATTAAAAACATGGTCGGGTGGCGGTACTTGGGCGTGATACATCCACGCGGGTAAGATTTTGTAGGCGATTGTCCCGGATAAAACCATCGCTAAAATGGCGAAACCGCGCAATGCATCGAGGGCGTAAGCGCGTTTTGAGGGGGCGATCATAGGATTTTAGATTTTAGATTTTAGATTTTAGATTTTGGATTGAGGGTTTCACAAGTTTCAACCCAACCTACTGTCTACAAAACAGATTACCAGTATCGACCCCAATCTCCTCTCTCGTAAAAATGCAGGCGTCCAAAACCTAGAAATTGACCCCTTGCTTTCTCGCCTGCGGGAAACGCAGTTACGCCAAATAAATAAACGCCCCCATACCTGGGATTTCGCACGGGTCTTAACGCAATGGTTACCGTCTTACCTGGAGGTACTGGCGGTGAGAATGTTAAATCTAGCGTCTGGTTATCTTTGTTTGACGTTGTTGCTAGTAGTGAGATTTCACTCTGTCGATTGCGGCGCGTTCCTTCATAGGCGCGAGTCTCTTCTAGGTCGAATTCGATGTCGTCGCTGCCTTCATGTTGCGCGATCGCTATCCGTTGCAGCGGTTCTCCCGCATCTTCCGGTACCCTAATTGTAAAATAATATGTCGCACCCCATGCATATGTATCGTTAAACGTGGTTGACGCCCCCTCTAGACGCGGCACTCCCATAAAGTTAACCGTACCATCCGACAGCGTTACCGCCAACGCGGGTTGACCGACAACGCCCCAAATTCCCGCTGATACTGCTAAGGTTGCTCCTAAAAAACTTGAAACCCTCATAGCTCAAATGCAAAATCCATCCCTACTTATCATCTTACTGTCAAGTCTAAAAACCTGTTTTTAATAATTCTTATAATTAATTGCAGTCAAGTTTGCAAAAATAATTCATATTTCTAATCGAGAAAATTAGCTAAGCTGAAAGTAATAGGACTTACGCAAAGAAACCGGGTTTCTATAAAAAATCCTCGGTTTCGCAACTAGAGATCTGCACAGAAACCCGGTTTCTAGGTTCCTCCTGCGTAAGTCCTCTCGTAAGATACAACGCAGGTGAGATTATATGTCTGCTGTTTCAACTGTCCAATTACAACGGCCTGCGTGGCAAACAATTATTATTTTTACTTTAGCTTTTTGGCTCAGCAGCAGCCTGGTGCTGGACTTGGTAATTATGCCCGGTCTTTATGCTTCAGGTATGATGGCTGGATCTGGATTTGCCACGGCGGGTTATCTGATTTTCTGGATTTTTAACCGCATCGAGTTACTCTGCGCTGCCCTGGTATTAACAGGCACGTTAGCGCTGGCACACACGCAAAATCCAACTGAAAAAAGCCGCCGAAACGCCATAATTTTATCGATCATCCTGATGCTGGTGGCTTTAGTTTATACCTATGCCTTGACGCCGCAGATGAGCGCGCTAGGGCTAAATCTCAACCTGTTTGAAGAAGCAGTTGAGGTTCCCGGCACGATGAATGCTATGCACTCAGGCTATTGGGTATTGGAAATTATCAAGCTAGTCGCTGGCGGTGCAGTTATCCGCTGGTGCTACCGAGGATAGAATTTCAGATTGCAGATTGCAGATTTAAAATGCCAAAATCTGCAATCTTCAATCTAAAATCTGCAATTATTTTATTCTTCGGATTTGGAAAATAGCAGCCGCCAAGCCATGAAGGCAAAACCGATGGCAGCGATCGCTTTCACCAAACGCACGGGGAGTAGGTGCGCCGCCCCTTCGCCGACGATAACGCCCAGCAAGCTAGTCAGCAGCAGCGCCACAGCAGTACCGAAAAACACGGCGCGGGGAGATTTAGAACTGCCGCTGAGTGCGATCGCAGCTAGTTGGCTTTTGTCCCCCAACTCGGACAAAAACACGGTAATAAAACTCAATCCCAACAAATGCCAGTCCAACATATCAATTTTAGATTTGGTAATGGGTAATGGGTAATGGGTAATGGCTAATGGCTAATGGTTAATCGCTAATTTTAGATTTAACCTTCACCTGCAATTAAAAATTAACAATTAGCAATTAGCAATTAGCAATTAGCAATTAGCCATTAGCGAGGAACGATTTCCCACAGCAGCTGTGCAGCAATCAACAGCATACTCGCCCCAGCAGCTTTGTTCAGGACTTGGGGCGAGATCCACTTTGCTAGCACGCGACCTAGCAGACATCCCAACAAGCTTGTCGCTACCAGTGCAGACCCTGCGCCCGCAAAAACCATCCAAGGCGAATGAGATTCGGCACTCATCAGCAGCGTCGCTACTTGGGTTTTATCCCCCATTTCCGATAAAAAGATGGTCAAAAAAGTAGAGCCAAAGACTGCTAACGCACCCAGTTCCAGTTTTGTGGTTGGTTGTTCCTGCTGTCTGTCAGCAGCTTTTAAATCTTGGGGTGCCGTTTCCGTCAGGGGTTTATCCCCAGAATTAGCCACCCTTTTTGGCAACGAGGAGAGTTGTACAGTCAATTTTGCTACCCACCAGTTTTTTCATATTTTTCTCATTTTATCTCTAATGAGTCATAGGGCAAGCGGGCATCGGGGCAGGTGGGGAAGATGGGGGAGCTTTTGGAGATGAGGAAGATGAGGAAGATCGGGAAGTAATTACTTCTACTTCGTTATCTCCCGAACCTCCATCACCTCGATCATCTCCATCATCTCCATCATCTCCCTTGTCTCCCTTGTCTTCCCGATCTCCCTCAACTCGAACTAGGAGCCGCCCAAGCGCTGGAACACAAAGCGCGACATGTCCGGGAATAAATTCCAATCATTTGAGTAACTTTCATCGCTGGCTAAAACAGACAGAATATAAGCGGTTTTACCATCTCTGGTTTTGACAAAGGCGACCTCGTGGCGTCCAGAAGAAGACCAGCCAGCTTTGGATGCGAAATCAATATCTTCTGGTAAAGGTTCCCCAAAAAAGCCCTTAATTGGGTTAAATCCGCCAAAACGGATCGTATCTTCTTTCCCTTCCGGACTTAAATCCCTTGCTAACCAGGTGAGCATTTTTTGGCTAGATTCCGGAGAAATAGCTTCTCCTGTGGCAATTTCATACATCAATCGGGCAGCTTGTTCGCTAGAAATTCTATTCCGAATTGGCTCTTGGGGATCGTCCCACATCTGCCCATCTCTCCCTTTAGGTCGATCCAAGTTCGAGAGGGTTTTTTGACTTACAATAATACCGTCGTACCCGGCTTTGCGGAAAAATTCCGTCAGAAACATCCGCCGCTGCTTCCAATTTTGATATTCTTCATCCGATAGCTTTTCTCCAGATTTTGTCCCGGTAACCGCATCGATAATTCGGCTGGCTGAATCGTTGGAAGACTGTTGAATCATGCGAAACAGGTCTACATTAAAGCCAGCTTCATCGGGCAAAATACCTTGTGCTAAACCTGCATAAACGTAAACCATCCAAAACATTTTCAGGACGCTGGCAGGAAAGCGCAATTCCTGTTGTTGATATCCGGCAACTTCACCAGATTTAACGTTAATTAAGGTGATGGATAATTTATCGGGTGGTCGTCCTTGATCCACTGCGATATTTACAAGCTCATCAACTATTGCTTGTAACTCTTTGCTTGGCTTTAAATTGGGCGGCGCAGTAACGTTGTAGGTGGGTTGTAAATTTTGCGGATCTAGATCTGTTGAGAGCGTTGGTAAAGCTCCCCCTTGTGCTGAAGGATATTCCGGTGCGACTAATGGGGAAGCGGGTAACTGGCGTTCTGTTGTCGTCGTCACGGCTGCTGCTTGGGCTGTAGGCTGTGCTGTTGCTGGAGGACGAAACAGCGATCGCACTACGGAGGATACGATAAAAAGACTCAATGCAGTTAATGCGATCGCCACCGCAGCCAATCGCAGTTGTACCCACCTGATCTGCTTTCGTCTCAGCGAAAAACCCTTAGCTGTATCAATCCTGGGAAATTCAACACCTGTTACCAAAGGTTTTCTTCTCCGCCGCCGTGGTTTTGGTTGAGGCATGACAACAACTTCCCTTTCTGGGGGTTTAGACTGTTGCCTGTACCTTTCCTCAAAGTAGGCAAGCTGTCTTTGCATTTCATGATTGTGCCGCCGCAGACGCCGGATGTATTTAATCGCGCGGTCGAGTTTTGTTTCCAGCTCTTCAATCCTTTGGTAAGGATTATTTAGCCTCACTCTTGGTTGTCGAGTCACCCCTACACCTTTTCCTCATACAAGCTTGTTTCATATACAGCCATAAACTTTACCGCTTCATCTGGTAAATAGAAAGTAGCAGGGCATATTTCCCTTGACGCGGCTGCCAGTTTGGATTATTAAGCGCTTGCTGTATTTTCAACGCTGAAAGTTAAGAAATTTTGACAAATAGTGGCAATTGGTAATGGGTAATGGGTCATTGGGATGGATGAGGGTAGCAAGTGAGCAATTATAGCGGATTGCAGCCTTCTCTTGTACGGCGCTTCGTTTGTATAGCGGCACCCTTAAGGGTGCCGCTATACAAACGAAGCGCCAAAGGGCTGTACCTCACAAAGATTGCAATCTGCTGTACGGTGTGCGTTTTACCAATAACCCTTGGGAAACACAGACAATTGAACAAAACCCGCCCCGGTGGGTGTGCGGCTGTGCATAAACATTGCTTTTAGCAGCGTCAAATCGATCCGATCATCCCACCTGCTCTCTGCTCACCTGCTCACCTACCCGATGCCCCATAAACCTCGCTGTTGAACCGAACCATCTCTATGCTGCGACGCCCGTAAGTTGACTCAATGTGCTGATGGCAACAGTCAATTGCAAAATCGCTTACCTCTTCCGGTTCAATGCCATACATGTCGCGGAAGGTTTCTAACTCGACACGGCAAAAACGCGGACGCTGCGGGTAAATACGACAACTGCGGTTTGAATGGTCAAAATGTATACACCATCCCTCTTCCCCCACCATGCTCAAATACAGTTCTAGTTCCTGGGGGGATAGATACTCTTCTAAGTCGGGACGCTCCTGGGGGTCAAGATGACAGCAGGCTCCACATTGCTTAACACACTGCCAAGTCGCCATTGGATAATAGATTTTAGATTTCAGATTTCAGATTTGGGGAACTCTTGCCCGGATTGAGTTTCAGCCCAATCAGACGTACTATTATAACGCGAAGCGCTACTGGGTTCTTGCCCATTACCCCCCCTTGATTTTTGTTTAGCTTTTTTTATAGTTTTGTAAAGATACTTAAAAAAGAGGTGCGATCGCCAGGTAAGATAGAATGCGGATTTTTTAGCTTAGCCATTCGGGACCTTGGGTTAGTTTGGGAGGAAATTATGGACTTTATCACCAATTTTTTCGGCAACATCAACTTTGAAGTTATTGCCCAGCTGACCATGCTAGCTTTGATCGTGCTGGCTGGCCCTGCGGTAATCTTGGTTCTGGCAAGTCGCGGCGGCGATCTTTAATAGACCGCAATCGGTCGAGTGTCATTGGTCATTGGTTTTTTGGTGCGTGCTTCGCCCCTACTGACCAATGACTAACGATCTTTTTCCGTAATTTCCAAAGCCTGAAGCGCGGCCTGAATTAATTTATAATAACCAGGTTGAGAAATATCAATTTCTTCAGATTCTTCGCGGTTCATGCCCAGTAAACCCGTCGTTTGTCCGGGTGCAATGGCGAGGACTTTTCCTTGAGCATTTCGGATTCTTAATTCCCGCTTTGAACCGTTGGTAAATAAGCCACAACTGTAGCGACGTTCGTTATAGTAAAACTCTGCCTTTGCTGGAATAGTCGGAAAAATCACGGCGGGAAATGCTTTGATAGTCCCGTTGGTTTGAGGCGAGGGAAGTCGCACTCCTACTAATTCCAGTTCAATACTTTTGCTGCCATTCCAGTTATTTTCTCGCAACTTATAGGCAATATCCAAACGCGACGGTAGGGGAAAATAATCGCGCCAACGCCATGCGATCGCTTTGATTTGGGTTGGTAATTGGTAATTGGTAATTGGTAATTGGTAATTGTCCTCTGCATCGAGTAAGGGGGCGGTTTTATTGAGGTTATTTGTTTGTGTCAAAGATTCTTCGTCAAACCCGCCCCTACCATTGCGATCCTCTGGTTTAATATCTTGAATCAGGGTGAGTTTGATGTGTCCTTTACCTACAATCTGTTGGTCAATTGCTCGCACGTTGGGCGTCCAAAATACCGGATCGCTATTTTCAATTCCGCAAGGGTGGAGGGCGTCTATTTGTCGATAAAGGTCAAGGTTAATTTGCTCTAAACTCGCTTGTGCATCAATTTTTACAACGGGTTTTAGGTGTTGCGGTTGCAAGCATTTGTGGGCAAAGCTGCGAAGGCGCGATCGCATCTTCTCCAAATTCTCGCCCGGTAAAGAAAATCCCCCGGCGGCTTTGTGTCCGCCAAACTTACCTAAGAGGTCGGCGCAAAATTCTAACGCTTCAAACACGTGAAATTCCGGAATTCCCCGCGCCGAACCGCGAATGTGTTCTCCCCCCTCTTCTTCGTATGTGCCAATGAATACCGGCACGCCGTAGCGTTCCACGAGGCGAGAAGCAACGATGCCGATGACGCCGTGATGCCAGTTGGGTTGAACGAGAAGCAAGACGCGCTCTTGCTGCAAGTAAAGCTGACTTTGTTCGATGTGGGCGATCGCTTCTTGTTCAATTTCTTCGCACAGTAGTTGTCGATGTCGGTTAATCTGTTCGCACTGCATCGCCCTTTCAAGGGCTAATCCCATATCATCGGTTGTGAGTAAATCAATTACAATTTGAGGGTCGGCAATGCGTCCTACTGCATTAATACGAGGCCCCAATCGAAAGCCAATATCTTCTGGTTTTAAAGATTTTGAATTGGTAATGGGTAATGGGTAATGGGTAATGGGTAATGGGTAATTCTCCTCTGAACCTTGGACGGGGGCGGGTTTATCGAGGTTGTTTGTTTGATTCAAAGATTTTGGGTATAACCCGCCCCTACAATTTTGCTCCTTTCCTCCACTTCCCTCGACTCCAGACACTTGAATTAATGCTTGTATGCCTGCTAGCTGAGATTGGGGGAGTAGCTGCAAACCGCGTTTTACCCAACGGCGATTGACGCCGGTTAAAGGAGCGAGGTCGGCGATCGTTCCTAATGTAAATAATTCTAATAAAGGCTTGACTAATCCTTTGGCTTTACCCATTTGTTGTGCCAAAGATACTGCCAAAATATAAGCAACGCCGACACCAGCAAGTCCGCGATAGGGGGAAGATTCTGGAATTAATTTTGGGTTGAGAATTGCATCGGCGGGGGGGAGTTGCTGAGGCAGGTCGTGATGATCTGTAACAATAACCTTTACACCCAACTGTCTAGCTCGTTCAATTGGGTCGTAAGCGGAAATGCCGTTATCGACGGTGAGAATAAGTGCGACGCCTTCGGAGTGGAAGTCTTCGACAATGCGGCGATTGATGCCGTAACCTTCCTTCATGCGACTGGGAATCGCGTAATCGACATTAGCACCTAACCAGCGGAGACTTCGCAACAACAAAGCCGTACTTGTCATACCATCGGCATCGTAGTCGCCGCAGATGGCGATTTTTTGATGGCGAGCGATCGCATTTTCCAACAACTCCAGGCTAATCGCCAAATCGGGGAATTCGGTAATTGGTTCTGGTAATGCCGCCAATTCGGGCGATAAAAACAGCTTTGCTTGTTCGGGCGTTTCAATGCCCCGATTTAACAGCACTTGCGCCAAAAGCGGGGAAAGTCCGGTAACCTCCACCAACTTTTGGGCAGGTTCTATTTGTTTTGCGGCAATTTCCCACCGCTGGTTAGGTAACTGAAAATTAGGCACTAGAAGATGAATAGCGTATCGTTAAATTCCGAATCAAAAATCGCGCGATCGTCATTATAGTAACTACTGCGTCGCAATTCTACCTGTAAAGTTTTGGCATTTGGTTTAGCAACCCTTGCTTGCAACGGTAGATTTGCTTGGGGACTCCAGTATAAAAAAGATACACCTTTATCCTGCCGTCTCAGCCTGAAGCTTAACTTTAGTCTTTGTCGGGGGCGCATGGTAATGGGGCCGGTGTAAGATGGCAGTTCGACTTGTATTGATTCGGAAGTATTGTTTGTTACCTGTACGCTGATAGCTTGTCCGGGTTGAATCGTCTTTCCGGTGCCCAAAAATTTTGGCCCTGCTTCGACTAATTTGGGGAGGAGGGCGGGAGCAACAAGCAGCGTCGTTGCGGTTAAAATCCCAGGCAGAAGTTTTTTTAACATAAGTAGATAACCCGCAAAAACTTGTTTTTGGTTTTGAACAAAAAGTTTATAGATATGACGCTAGCTTGGGTATCAGCTTTCTAGGCAAAAGTCAAGATTTTTTTAAGCAAAAGTAAGGGGATAGGTGGCTACCATTGCAGGGAGCGATCGCATCATAATCTATAAAGACCCTAAAAGAATCGGCTACGAGAGGGCAGGATGGACGTTAAAGCAGCGATCGCATTTGAAGCAGGTAAACCCCTAAGCATCGAAACCGTACAATTAGAAGGCCCCAAAGAAGGGGAAGTACTGGTAGAAATCAAAGCAACGGGCGTGTGTCATACCGATGCATTTACCCTCTCCGGTGCCGATCCAGAAGGGTTATTTCCCGCTATTTTGGGACATGAAGGCGCGGGTGTAGTCGTAGAAGTAGGGTCAGGAGTAAAGTCAGTCAAAGTCGGCGACCATGTAATTCCGCTTTACATCCCAGAATGCCGCAACTGCGAATACTGTCTCAGCGGTAAAACCAACCTCTGTCAAGCGATTCGGGTAACCCAAGGGCGGGGAGTAATGCCCGATGGTACGAGTCGATTCTCGCTCAAGGGACAGAAAATCCTTCACTACATGGGAACTTCAACCTTTGCCAACTATACCGTATTACCCGAAATTTCCGTCGCCAAAATTCGCGAAGACGCCCCATTTGAAAAAGTTTGTTTAATCGGGTGCGGCGTTACAACTGGACTGGGTGCAGTTGTCAATACCGCCAAAGTTGAACCCGGTTCCAACGTTGTTGTATTCGGTTTAGGTGGGGTAGGCTTAAACGTAATTCAAGGCGCGAAAATGGTAGGCGCTAATATGATTGTGGGAGTAGATATCAACCCAGCCAAGCGCGAATTAGCCGAAAAATTTGGCATGACCCACTTTGTTAATCCCAAAGAAATCGACGGCGATTTAGTTTCCTACCTAGTGGAATTAACCAAAGGGGGAGCAGATTACAGCTTTGAATGCATCGGCAACATTAACGTGATGCGACAAGCATTAGAATGCTGCCACAAAGGTTGGGGAACGAGCGTGATTATCGGGGTAGCAGGTGCAGGACAAGAAATTAGTACCCGTCCGTTTCAATTAGTTACCGGGCGCGTGTGGAAAGGCAGCGCTTTTGGAGGAGCAAAAGGCCGCACCGACGTGCCTAAAATTGTCGATTGGTTCATGAACGGCAAGATAGATATCGATAGCTTGATTACTCAAGTAATGCCGATTGAACAAATTAACGAAGCCTTTGATTTAATGCACAAAGGCAAATCAATTCGCAGCGTTTTAACATTCTCATGACTGACGCTTGGGCGACCTAGAAACCAGGTTTGGAGCGTAGGGGCACGGCAAGCATAAAATGTTCGGTTGTACGGGATATTTCCCCCGCCGTGACCCTACAACATGCGCGACGATTTTTGATAGGGGCACGGCAAGCATAAAATGTTCGGTTGTACGGGATATTTCCCCCGCCGTGACCCTACAACTTGGGCGACCTAGAAACCCGGTTTCTTTGCGTAATTACTGGAGAGCCAAAAATTATGCCTAATACCCTGAATCTTATCAGTCAACACATTTGCTTTGGTGGAACTGTTGGTTTTTATAGCCATCATTCCTCTAGCTGTAATAGCGAAATGAAATTCGCCGTTTATCTACCATCCCAAGCAAGAGCGAAATCGGTGCCGGTTTTATATTTTCTCTCAGGCTTAACCTGCACCGAAGAAAACTTTATGGTCAAGGCAGGGGCGCAACAATTTGCAGCAAAATATGGGATAATGCTAGTCGTTCCAGATACCAGTCCTCGCGATGCGGGAATTCCAGGTGAAGATGACGACTGGGATTTTGGCACGGGGGCAGGCTTTTACGTCGATGCTACGGTTGAACCTTGGAAATCCCACTATCAAATGTACAGCTATGTAGTTGATGAATTGCCGACTATTATTGCCGAAAATTTCCCAGCAATTCCAGAAAAACAAAGTATTTTTGGTCATTCAATGGGAGGACATGGGGCGCTAATTTGTGCGTTGAAAAACCCCGAACGCTATCTATCTGTTTCTGCATTTGCACCTATTGTTGCACCGATGCGCTGTCCTTGGGGTCAAAAAGCATTTACGAATTATCTTGGATCTGATAGAGAAACTTGGCGTGCATACGATGCGAGCGAATTAGTATTAACAGCACAATATAATCGTCCGATTTTGATCGACCAAGGCACAGAAGATAAGTTTATTTCTAACCAATTGCTACCAGAAGCATTCGAGGAAGCTTGTGCAAAAGTCGGACAGACACTAAGCTTGCGAAGGCAAGCAGGTTACGACCATAGTTATTACTTTATCGCCACGTTTATAGAAGACCATATTAGGCATCACGCCGCTGCTTTGTTTGGATAAAGTTGCAGCGTTGGAAAAGCTGAACGCAGCGGCGGCGAGAGAGGATGACCAGGGTACAGCGCTGTAGGGGTACGGTGTCAGAAACCCAGTTTCTTAAAGAAACCCGGGTTTCTAGGGGTGTTTGGGGTGGGGAAGCGATCGCACGCCCATCGCACTCTGGTAATATCAAGCTTTCCCTGCGATTTTGGGTTTTCACCCATGACCAAGCTAATTATCCAAATTCCCTGTTACAACGAGGAAAGCACCCTGGGAACAACCCTAAAGGCACTACCTCGCCACCTTGAAGGCATTGATATCATCGAATGGCTGATCGTAGACGATGGCAGTACTGACAACACGGTAGAGGTTGCCAAAGCCTACGGAGTCGATCGTATCGTGCGCTTGACCACTAACCGGGGTTTAGCCAAAGCATTTATGGCAGGATTAGAAGCGAGTATCAAAGCCGGTGCTGATATTATTGTCAACACCGATGCCGATAACCAATACTGTGCAGAAGATATTCCCAAATTAATTGAACCAATTTTATTAGGCCGCGCGGAAATAGTTATCGGTGCCAGACCGATTTTCAAAATAAAACACTTTTCACCCATAAAAAAAGTCCTGCAAAAATTCGGCAGTTGGGTAGTTCGCCTCGCCAGCAGTACCGATATTCCCGATGCGCCCAGTGGCTTTCGTGCCTTCAGTCGCGAAGCGGCAATGCGGATGAACGTATTTAACGAATACACCTATACATTAGAAACGATTATTCAAGCCGGACAAAAAGGGATTGTAATGACATCAGTCCCGATTAGAACCAACGGGTATTTAAGACCTTCGCGCTTAGTTAAAAGCATTCCAACTTATATCAAGCGGTCGATCTTTACCATCCTGCGAATCTTCATGGTTTACAGACCGCTCCGCTTTTTCTTACTCTTAGGAACCGTGCCATTTACTGCGGGATTTTTATTAGGAGTGCGCTGGTTAATTTATTTTTTCCAAGGTACGGCTCGCACGAGAATCCCCAGTTTGATACTGGCAACGATTTTAATTTTAATCGGCTTTCAACTCTGGATGTTTGGTTTAGTAGCAGACTTACTATCAGTGAATCGCAAACTAATGGAAGAAATCCAGTTACGGATGCGAAGAATGGACGCAGAAAGAAGCAGAGGAGCCAAGGAGCAGGTGAGCGAAGAAGCCGAGTTGTAGGGGCTGGTTTTACCCACAATCTTTGACACAAACTTTCAACAAAACTAAACCCGCCCCCATCCAATTAGCAATTAGCAATTACCAATTAGCAATTACCCATTACCAATGACCAAAGACTTATTTGCCCGCGAAGCACTCGCCCAAATTCCCAAAATATTAACATTGCTAGACCGCAATCCCCACAGCCCGACTTATGGCTGTTTTGACCGCAACTTCTGGCAATACAAAATTATAGATTTTCCCAGCGGTATGGCTCAGGAATTTGTCTGGCCTTTGGCGCTGGTTTATCATACCGCTGTGCCGAATAATCCCTTTTATCGACGGCGGGTGATTCGAGATTGGGTCGAAGCCGGAATACTTTACGCCGCCCGCAGCGCCCATCGCGACGGCTCCTGCGATGATTATTTCCCCTACGAAAGAGCGGGGGGCGCTGCGGCTTTCTCCCTACTGGCTTGTATTGAAAGTTACACAGAATTAAAATTAAAAAATGAGGAAATTCTCAAGTTTTTTGAGAAGCGGGCAAATTGGTTAGCTCATCACAATGAAAGCGGCAGATTGACGAATCATCAAGCTTTAATCGTCTTGTGTTTGGAATTGCTTTCTAAACTCTTATCAACTACCCAGTGGGATAAAGCGAAAGCGCTACGTTTAGAACGGGTTTTAGATTGGCAAAACGCTGAAGGTTGGTTTCAAGAATACGAAGGTTGCGATCCGGGTTATCATACACTGACCATTTCTTGCTTGGCGAGAATCTATCAAATTAGACCGGATATGAGGTTAAAAGAAGCGCTGATTAAAGCGGTTGATTTAGCCGCACATTTCGTGCATCCAGATGGATCTTACGGGGGAGAATATGCAAGTCGCAATACTTATAACTTTTTTCCCCACGGGTTTGAATTAGTCGGGCGGTGGATGCCAGATGCACTGAGGATAAATGACCGCTTTTTAGTGGCACTTGCTAACAATCTCGCACCTTGTTATGCTGACGATCATATTATCGGTCACCATACTTGGAATTATTTACTCGCTTGGCGAGATTTTGTTTCAGATCGACCCGCACCCGCACCGCGTACTACTGATAGTTTGTGGTTAAAAGAAGCACAAATTCTAATAGAACGACGCGGGGATACAGAACTTTATTTGGCGTTGAATAAAGGCGGTGTTTTTAAGCTGTTTCGCGGGAAAAAATTAGTGGCTTCCGATACCCAGTTTTCCCTGCAAGTACGCGAGGGGAGAAAACTTAAAAATGCCGTGGGGCATCTGGTTGACAAATATCAAGTAAAATTAGAGGATGACACGATTACAATTCAAGGTCAGTTGGGGTGGGCGAAACAAAAGCAAATGACGCCGCTAAATTTGTTGATTCTGCGGGTGGTGATGCTTTCTTTTGGGCGATTTTTCCCGAATTTGATTCGCAAGTTACTGCAAAAAATGCTAATTACAGGTAAAAAAGATGCACCTTTTAAGTTTACGCGGGTTTTGAAATGGGAAAATGATGGCTGGGTCGTGAGGGATGAATTGGTAGCAACTTCGTGGGATAATGTTGTGAGTGCGGGGATTGGCTGCGATCAAACTTCGATTTATGTGGTGATGAGTCGGACTTTTCAGTTAGGTCAATTGCAATCTTGGATGGATTTAACTGATGATGTGAAGAAACTTTCTGCTGGTGAAACGTTAAAATTAGATCGCAATTTTTGACAGCGAGGCAGAGCCTCGCGTACTTCGCTCCCAGGCCGGAGCCTGGGAGCCAGGGGGAGCATTCTGGCTCCCAGGCTCCAGCCTGGGAGCGCAAAGTGGGAGGCTCTGCCTCCTGTAGTTAAGCAAATCAGGAAGTATTTATGAAGGAAGAAAATGCACAGAAAATGCAATTGCATGAGATGAATCCGCTGGATAGATTTTCCGATCGGGTGGAGGATTATGTTAAGTATCGACCGAGTTATCCAAAGGATGCGATCGCATACATTATATCCTCATTAAAAACTAGCGATCCAGTAATAGCAGATGTAGGTGCTGGTACGGGTATATCTTCGCGTCTGTTAGCTGAATTTAACAGCATACGGGTAATCGCAATTGAACCAAATGCTGAAATGAGAAAAGCTGCTGCACCCCATCCGTCGATAGAATTTCGGGATGGCACCGCAGAGGCTACTAATTTAGCTGATAATGAGGTTGATTTGGTAACTTGCTTTCAATCTTTTCACTGGTTTAATCCTATATTAACGCTGCCGGAGTTTCACCGGATTTTAAAGCGAGATGGGAGATTAGCTATAGTCTGGAATACGCGCGATCGCAACGATCAATTCACGGCAAAATATAGCAGTCTAGTCAGAAAAGCGTCAAACAATCATCCAGGTGAAAAACGTTCTGATGCCATCCAACCTTTTCTCGAAAGTCCGCTGTTTGTGAATCTTCGTCAGTCTATTTTTCCTGATAGGCAAAAGTTAGATTTAGCGGGATTGATTGGTCGTGCTATGAGTACTTCATATATTCCAAAGTCAGGGGAAGCATATGAGGAATTAATGTCTGATTTGCAGCATTTGTTTGATAATTATTGCGATGAGGATGGGTTTGTATCTTTAGTTTATCAAACTGAAGTGTACCTCGGTGAACCTATTTATTAAACCGCCAAGACGCCAAGGACGCCAAGAAGAGGAAGAAGAGAGGAGATGAAGAGAGTTGTTTCTATTTTTGTTAGTTTGGTTATCCTGGGTGTAATCTATTGGAAGATAGATTTTGCTGGGTTGGTTGGGGTTTTTCAAAATTGCGATCGCTTCTGGATGACTATCAGTTTGGGTATGGTTGTTCCCCTGACTTGTATTACTGCTTGGCGATTGCAACAATTGATGCCAAATAATTCTAGTTTGGGGTTTTTTGAGGCGAATAAGTTGATTTTGGCGGCGAGTGTTTTAAATATGGTTTTGCCGTCGAAAATGGGGGATATTGCTAAGGCTTATTTTATGAAGCAGCGAGGACATTTGGATGGTTCGCTGTCGCTTTCTTTGGTAGTGTTTGAGAAGGCTTGCGATATGTTGTCGCTGTTGTTGTGGTGTGCGTTTGGGTTGATTGTTTATCCGAATAAGGATTGGTTATTTTGGATAATGACGGGGAGTGTAATTTTTGGACTGGTGATGGGGGTTTTGCTTTTGGGGTCGCGGAAGTTTGCGGCGGTGTTTTTTATTATAGGGAAAGCTGTTTTACCTAAGAAAATGCGGCCTAAGTTGGAAAGGTTGCGTTTATCTTGGGGGGAAATGCACGATTATTTTTGGCGGGATAAGTTGCAGTTGCTGAAAATAAGTTTAACTTCGGTGTTTATTTGGTTTCTGCACCTTTTGCAAATCTGGTTTTTTATCCTGGCGCTTAAAGCTTGGACGCCAATGCTTGCAAATTTGGCTTTGTCTCCGTTGGCGATATTGGCGGGGTTACTTCCCCTGACGTTTGCGGGGGTGGGGACAAGGGATGCGGCGTTAATTTTGTTTTATCAGCCTTATTTTGCTGCGCCTACTGCGGCGGCGTTGGGGGTACTTTGTACTTCGCGGTATTTGTTGCCTGCGATCGCTGGTCTGCCTTTTCTGGGACAATATCTGGTAGCTGTGCGAGATAGAGATTTTTTATTGAACCACAGAGGCACAGAGGACGCAGAGAGAAGAGTGTAGGTAGAGATATTGGGTTGTTGTTTGGGGATTTTTTATGCTGAGTTTGAAAGGATTTAATAAGTTTATTGTACCGGAGAATGTGGTGTGGGTTGTTATTGGGTTTGGGATTGTTGTTAGGGTTGCTCAATATGTTTGGAATCGTTCGCTATGGGCGGATGAGGCGGTTTTGGCTTTGAATATTGTTAATCGATCTTTTTGGGAGTTGTTACAGCCTTTGGATTATGACCAAGGTGCGCCTCTGGGTTTTTTGATGGTTGAAAAGTTGGCGGTTCAAGTGTTTGGAAATAATGAGTATGCTTTGCGGTTGTTTCCTTTAATATGTGGTGTCGTTTCTTTGTTTTTGTTTTATGGGTTGGCTAAAAGGTTTATTCAGGGTTGGGGGATTACAATTGCGTTGGCGCTTTTTGCTAGTTTGCATTATTTGGTTTATTATAGTTCTGAGGTGAAACAGTATTCTAGCGATGTAGCGATCGCTTTATTCTGTTCTCTACTATCTCTGCGGTTATTGAGTCCGAAATTGGGTATTTATGATGTTTTAATTTTGAGTTTAGGGGGTGCGATCGCTATCTGGTTTTCCCATCCTGCTATTTTTGTCTTAGTTGGCGTCGGCGGCAGTTGTTTTTTACTTAAATTAGTTAAAAAAGAAGAGATAAAATTAACCAATTATTTAGCGATCTATTCAAGTTGGATAATCAGCTTTATCGCTTTTTATTTTATATCGATTAAGAATTTGAGCAGCGACGAAGATTTACTGACTTCTTGGCAAAAAGCTTTTCCATCATTTCCTTTAGATATTATTTGGTATCTCGATGCCTTTGGTAAATTCTTTTATAGACCATTAGGTTTTAATGGCCCATTCGATGGATTAGCTATCATTATTTTCGTAGTAGGCTGTATCGCCTACTATCATCGCAACAAACGATCGCTATTAATTATAGTGTCACCAATCTTAGTTACATTTTTAGCCTCAGCTATACAGAAATACCCCTTTCGCAGTCGTCTAGTATTATTCCTCACTCCATTTGTTATTTTACTCATTGCCGAAGGAGTAGATTACCTTCGACGCAAAACCAAATACAAATTTGCTCCAATAGCCAGCATTGTAATCTTATTATTATTACTCGCAACCCCAGTAATAAGTGCCAGTCAACTCATGGTAAAACCTTACCTCAGAGGCGAAATCAAACCCGTCATTAGTTACGTCAAAACCAATCAAAAACCAGGAGATATCCTATACATCTATCAGCGAGGAAAATATCAATTCATCTACTATGCCGAAAAATTTGGCTATCAAAAAGGAGACTACATCATTGGAGTAGACGACCTCGATAAATACGATGGAAAAAAACTATCAGAAGCAGAATGGCAACGATATAAAAACGACCTAGATAACCTGCGCGGTAATAAAAGAGTCTGGTTACTCTTTTCTCATGCAACCGTCCCCAGTGAAAACAAAAAAATTATCTCCTACTTAGACAGCATAGGTAAACAAATCGACTTCTTTCGACAACCAGGCGCCTTCGTTTATTTATACGACCTCACTTAATCCTCCCCTCTCTTCCTCTGCGTCCTCTGCGCCTCTGCGGTTCAAAAAAAACAATATCAAGAATGCAAGCAGACTTTCCTCACCTACATTCTCATACCTTTTCCTTTGGTGGCGGCACAATACCCAACCGATTCAAACCTTCATCAATTTCCCTCAACAATTCAAAATCATCCTCAACCCCAAAATACCCCTTCTCCAAAAACCCAAACGCCTGCCGAAATTGACCCGGACTAGCTTCAATCGGACAACTAAAATGACAGGGAACAATACGCTGAAAATCCCAACTCGCTATTTTATCCGCCCAGTTAATCGTTTCCAAAGGCGCGCGATTAAGAATCAGCGTTTGTAAAATCGGCGCTACAAGCAACCTGCCACCCCCGCGCAGCCTATCAAACGACTGTTTCCAGTTTTTTTGCCATTTAAACGGGTACAAGCCGAAATAAGCCTTCCTAGACCGATCTGGTGCTTTAAATGAATCGCGAAATGTCTGCCCCAGTTTAGTCTCTAATACGCTGGGACGGAAGTAAAATGCAAATAAGGAAATTCTCTGCCATCCTTTGCGACGGTTTGCTGGACTGTCGAAGACTGTTTCGGAGGCATTATCTCTGGCGTGGAATAGCAAGGGATAAGGGTCAATTTGGACAATTTCTGGCGGTTCTTCTGGGATTGAAACTACTGAATCTGTTACCAGCAGGGTACGGGAATTTTTATGCAACAATGCCACTTCGGCAAATTTTCCCGGTCCCAGGTGAATAGGGCCTAAAATTGCATAATCAAATTCATCGGCGAAGGGGGTTTTTGTGCAATCTTCTGGGAGTATAAATGTGCGATCGCTAGGAAACCCCAGCCAACTCAAGGGCAAGTTTAGGGGAAAACTCCACTGGGAAGGTGCTACAAATACCTGTGCGTTAGGAAAATATCTGGCAAATGGTCCAACAAAAACTTTGTGTTCGAGTCCGGAAATTGTTGGTAGAACAATGTATTTTACTTCCCCGTGTTGTGCTACTAATTCTTTCACGAGTCGGATACATTCTGGGGTGGGTGCGACGGGTGCGTAAATAAGCAGACCACCTTTAGAGAGTTTAACAGCTGTCATGCGAATCGGGACAACTACGTAAAAGATTCCCTGAAGTTGGTCGAATGTCCAGACTGTATCCTTAATGACTTCTTTGCGAAGGGTGCGCCGCTTACTATAGGGGTAAATGGGGAGGGCAGGCCAAAAAGACCAAGAGAAGTCATTAGGATGTGCGTTCATGGTGGTTTTATCTATCGCCAATTTCCGACTAAAACAAAGGGTGACCAATAATAGGGAAGTTGATATTCGCTATTCTTTAAAAGATACACTTGAGCGCGACGCAATGCTTCGGCTTTTGCTATATTTTTATTGTCGGTTAGTTCTTTATAGAATTGACCGATGAGTATAGATGTAGATTCATCGCTTACTTGCCATAACGTTGCTAGGGTACTGCGCGCCCCTGCTTTTACTGCTACCCCCGCGAGTCCTAATGCTGCTTGTTTGTCTCCTTGGGCAGTTTCGCAAGCACTGAGGACGAGTAATTCTATAGGTTGACGCCTGTCTAATTCTCCCGTCCGCAAAACTCGATCTATTTGTTTGACGTTGACTCGTCCATCCCATGTCAAAATAAATGTTTCTTCGGCTTTTGAACTAAAATTTCCGTGCGTGGCGATATGCACGACGGGGAAAGGAGATGCTTCTATTTTTGTTTGGATGGCTTCGCTGGTAAATGTAGTATTAAGCAGTTCTTGACTCGGAAGTTTTGCCTGAATTATCCTTAGTTCAGATTCGACGTTCGGTAAGGGTTCAAAGTTTTCCCTCGCTTCTGATAAACCAGCTGCTAATGCTGTTAATCTTACTTCTGTTAATGGTTGGGGTTTGAGTAACTGCAATCCAGGGGTGAGGGCGATACTATACTGTTCTATTAAATATTGGTTCCCGTCGTTGAGAACTGCCATTGGAATATTCCGCAACTCACCATCTAAGACGAATACCAGCGTTTTAACCCGACTATTTTTCAGTTCTGTTTCGGCAGGACGGAGCAGCCAATCGTACAATTGTCTAGAATAAGTCAAAATATCTGGATCTTGATTGTTTCTGGCGTCTGCAAGCAATTTTGGTAAAATGTTTAAGGTTGTTTCTACTTCTTTTTGGGGAATGTTTGTTGCGGTTGTGTATTGGCGCAAGGGTTGTCCCGGTAAGCTCAAAATTAGTTCGATGCGATTTTCTAAGATAATCGGATAAAGTACGGCTGCTGTTGGATCTACTTGGTCGATTTGTACTTCCTGTGTGGTTAAACAAGCGTCTCGGAAAAAGTTATCTAATTCGGCTAGTTGTAAGGCTTCGATGACTTTTCTGGCTTGTTCTAAGTTTTTTTGGGCTGTTTCTCCTGGTTCTGTTGCGGTTTTCTGCAACAATAAATCTACGTATTGCCGATAAATCGGTTCGACGCTATCTCGAAATGTAAATTGCACTTCTGGGTTACTTGCTACTAAGTCGCTGCGGAGCGATCGCAAGGTTTTAAATGCTTCTGCATAATACTCTAAGGCATCTTTTTTATTTCCCTGTGCTTTCAGCAATCTACCGATTTGCCATTCCCACCGATAGGAAATATCTGCTGCTTTCATCCCCTGAGATAAGTTTAGTGCGGCGCGGGTCAAGTCTGTTGCTTTATTATATTGTCGATTTTGTTCGTAAACCGCTCCTAATGTTCCCAATGCATAAGTTTCTCCCCGCCCATCTTTGATATTTTTTGCTTGTTGTAGCGCCCTCTCTAATAATTCAACTATTTCTTGGTCATCGCTGACTGATAATTTACTTTTGGCTTTCGTCAAGCTTTGTGCTAGGTTTATTCGTGCGTAAATCGATCTGCGACTCGCGGGTAGTTTTTCAATCTCTGCTTCTATGTTGCGCCAGTTACCAATTTGATCTTGCAGTTGTGAATCGATTTGCGCTATAAATTCCCTCGCTATGTTCCGCCGTTGAGGTTGCAGTAACCACTGTTCGGCTTCTAATAATAAGCTCAATTGATTTAGTTGCGCTTGTACTTTGGTTGTTGGTGCGGCGATTTTCTGTGCTTTTTCGTAATTTGCACTAGCTGCTAGTATTTCTTCGTAATACTGGTCAGCATTGCTTTTAGTTGCTGCTAAGGCGCGGAAGGTGTTGCCCAAACTCAAAAAAGTTTCGCCAATTTCTTGATTAACTTGCAATCTTTGCGCTATTTCTAAACTCTGCTGTAAAATTTGTTTCGATTTTTCTAAGCTGTCTAATTTTTCATCTATTCCTAAACTTTTCTGCCAATCTTTCCACAATGACAGCCAGTATCGATCTCCTACGTCGTTTGGTTCCCCAACTACGCGCAATATATCCCCCAAGTTTCGCCATACCGATGCTTTGAGAATTGATTCTTTTTGTGATAATAAAACTTTCCCATTTTCGATTAATGTCCGCCAAGCTTTATTGTAATTTCCTAAAGTTTGTAATGCTTGTGCTTGGTTAACTGTGCTGCGGATTGCGCCTGTTTCATCGCCTGCTTGTTTATATGTATCGGCGGCGCTTTTCCAGGCGGTTAAAGCTTGTTCTGTTTGTCCTAAAGTGAATTGCAGGCGACCTTGAATGTTGAGGGTTTGTGCGAGGATTTTTTGCTGCTGGGTGCTGGATGGTGAGTTTTTGAGTAGGGTGAGACTAGATGCGATCGCATCCTCCGCTTTCTCCCATTCTCCGATTTGCTGGTAAGTTAAAGATAAATTGCTCAATGCCATTGCTTGTCCCAATTTATCCCCAGTTGCTGCAAACGCTTCCGCTGTCTGTTTCCACACTGTTGCGGCTTCTGAAAACCTTCTTGTTTGGTATAAATTTGTGGCTCTGGGAATCAAGACTTGGGTATTAGCAATCGGTAAGGAATATTCTTGCCCAATCGCGTGGACGCCAATGGGGGTTATCAATCCCAACAGGGCAAATAAGATTAATGCAAGTATCCGCTTACAAAAATAACGTTTAGCGAACATGGCAATTAATAGGTTTTATTTCAGGATTGTACCCAGGAGCGGTATGTGCGGCAACTAAAACAACTTGGCCTTGTTCGTTTATTATCCACCCCGTCGCTTCTATTATTTCATTATTGCTATTGGGCATTTTGCTCACCTGCTCACCTGCTCCCCTGCTCACCTGCTCCCCTGTATCCATAGACACCAAATCTACCAGTACGTTTTCTCCACCCAAGGGTGCTTCGGGAATTGCTGGAATGCCTCCTCGTCCGGTAACTACAAAGCTACTACCTCGCCTCGCGGGGGCGCAACGGTCGGCAATTAAATTGGTAGCATCTACTACTTCGATTTGGGGAATGTTGGGGTTAGAAGGTTGGATATCGCCTTCGATGTTTAGTTGTCCCCTGGCGTTGATGATACTATTTGGGGATTGGAATAGTGCCAGACCTAGATCGTTTCGGGGTTGAATGTTAATATTACTCCCACCTTGAGGATCGTTGGCGCTGGTGATGATGCTGCTTGCTTCTAATAAAACTAAGCTTTGGGTATTGATATTGATACTGCCTTCTTTTGTCACGCCCGTTGGACTACCGGCGGCGGAAAATTGACTTTGACGGCGCAGTTGGATGTTGCGCGATCGCACTGTAATATTCCCTCCATTCCCCGTTTGCGATGCAGCGTTGAGCGAGCCTTGGTTATCCAAACGCACCGAGCGAGTTGTAATATTGATGCTGCCCGGATCTCCTGGATCTCGATTTAGTACATCGGTTAAACCTCGCTGTTGGGACAGTGCTAGCTGTTGTGGGGTTAGTTGCTCTTGTGGAAAATCTAAGCGAGTACTATTGACGTTGATTTCGGCGCGATCGCGCACAATTAACTCTCGCGTTTCAATTGTCACGTCTCCGGCATTTCCACCATTTTGAGTTGCACCCCCTAGAGTACTGGGTTGTTCGATTCCGCTCAAATCTACCAATTCAGAAGCTTTAATTGCGATCGTTCCTGCATCGCCTTGACTGAACAAAGTACCAACGACTACCGATCCTCCATTTTGCACAATCAAACGTTGGGCGTTAATTGCGATCGTTCCGCCATCGCCTCTACCCAAGAAACTGCCAGCCAACACTGCTGCCCCATCTCGCACAATCAACTGGGGAGTGTTAATCGTCACGTTGCCTGCATCTCCAGTACCTTCTGAGGTGGTAGCACCCAAGCTACTTTGATTTTGCCCATCGGCTGAAGTGCCAATCAGTTCCACCGACTCCCCCGCATTGACTGTAATATTTCCTGCATCACCATCGCCTAAAGTGCCAGCTATTACACCAGCCCCATCTCGGACTATCAACTGCCCAGTTTGAATCGTCACGTTGCCTGCATTTCCAGCACCAAGCGTGGCAGCAGCCAAGCTACTTTGATTTTGCCCATTGGCTGAAGTGCCAATTAATTCTACAGATTGGGTGGCGTTAACGCTTACCGTTCCCGCTTTGCCGTTGCTGACGGTGGCAACTCCTACCGCTGCCCCATCTCGCACGATCAAGCGCAGAGTTTCAATGGTGACGTTGCCTGCATTTCCCCTCCCACTGGTTATTTGGAAGGAGATATCGCCTGTTGTTGCTGACAATTGGCTGCGAATCAGCCCATCGGGTGAAGTGCCAATCAGTTCCACCGACTCCCGCGCATTGACTGTCACATTTCCCCCATCACCATCGCCTAAAGTGCCAGCATTTATCTGTGCCCCATCTCGGACAATTAACCGCCCGGTTTGAATTGTGACGTTGCCTGCATTTCCAGCACCTAAAGTGTTAGCACCCAAGCTACTGCCAGTCTGTCCGTTGATACTCCGAAGCTGTGGATCGGATACAGCCCCGACGCCAATCAGTTCCACTGACTCGCGTGCATTGACTGTCACCGTTCCCCCATTGCCATCGCTGACAGTGAGAGCAGCTACACTAGCCCCATCTCGGACAATCAACCGTCCGGTATTAATCGTTACGTTGCCTGCATTTCCAGTCCCAAAAGACCAAGCCGCGATACCACTGGCAGTGCCGCTCAACTCTACCGATTGAGTCGCATTGATGCTGACATTTCCCGCCTTACCTGCACCCAAAGTCAAAGTCGCTATACTGGCTCGATCCCCTCGTATTATTAACTGTCCGGTGTCAATCGTTATGTTGCCTGCATCTCCTGCATTAATAGACCCAGCGAATATAACACTCGAAGTGCCGCTCAACTCTACCGATTGAGTCGCATTGATGCTGACATTGCCCGCCTTACCTGCGCTAGCAGTAGTAGTTCCTACAACGGCTCCATCTCGAATCGTCAAGCGCAGAGTTTCGATCCTGACGTTGCCTGCATTTCCAGTACCGAAAGTTGTAGCGCTGATGCCGCTAGAAAAAAAACCATCAGGTGAAGTACCGCGCAGATCGATTGATTCGGTAGCTCTCAATGTCACCGTTGCCCCCGATCCTGCTCCTTGGGTGTCAGCTTCAATCTGTGAACCCCCCTCCAGGGTGAGTCTTCTGCTCTGCACCTGAATGTTACCGCCACCCTCACCTGCGGTACTGACTCTAGCTCCTCTTTCTAGTCCCAATAGTTGGATATCCCGGAAGTTCTGGACGCCTTCATATCCCAAAGCAAAACCGCCAGTTGTTGGCGTCAAGCTGACGAAACTGTTATCGCCAACGCTCCCTAACTCAATGCGTCCTTCAGGCGCTTCTAATATAGTGCCGCCTTGCAATCGCAAATCGCCGCCGACTAGGGCTAAAGTTCTACCAGGCTCGACATTAAAACTTACGGGATCTGGATTTAAATCGACGTTGGTAGCGATCGCTCCCGCACCTACCCCAAATTGCAACCCAATCGGTACGTTAATCGTCAACAATGGTGGTGCTTGCGGATTTGTAGCGCTAAACTCTATCCCATCGGCAAATTTAAAGCTACTGGCTGTACTGGCTAAAAATGAACCTCGCATATCCAAACGCGCATTTGACCCGAAAACAATGCCGTTGGGATTAATCAAAAATAAGTTAGCATTCCCCGATACACCTAACGTACCGAGAATTTCAGAGCGCGTGCTACCAGTGACGCGAGTCAGAATATTTTCAATTCCAGCAGGATTGGCGAAATAAACTTCCCTTCCTGCACCGATATTAAATTCACGGAAACTGTGGAATAGGTTAGCGCCTCGGATGGCGCCGCCTTCGATTTGGTCGCGAGATGGGTTAATTGGCGTCACGACGGTACTTTCAGCACCTAGCGTCGCATCAGGGGTAATTTGAGCGATCGCAACTCGATCCAATGCGATCGCTAAAAATACCCCTAATCGCAAACCCCAAACGCTCCATTGCACCATCCCTACACCCCTAGCTCCACCCCCAGGATCTAAGAATAACCCAGGGGCGAGGTAGCTGATGCATGTTACGAATTTTTGCGCGATCTTTCCCTGAATGGGGAAAACTGCATAAGTCCGCCGAATCCAGAAATATGTATTCTTGAGCGGGAACAGATCTCGCTCGCTGCTAATCGGGGGACTTAGAATTATGGAACTTCAAAAACTTGCTCTTAGCGCAGTTATTACCCTTCTCGCCGCTGTTTCGATGCCGATTTACGAAGCCGAAGCTAAAGGGTTGTTTCAAAAAGATGTAATCCTACAAAAAACATCTATATCTTCTTCTATTAAACCTTTACGGGCGCAAACTTCTCAGGCTTATACAAGTGAAGCTTACCAACTTTTAGAGAGAGGTTTAGAGGATTATAAAGCTAATCGAATTGAAGCGGCTCTAGAGATTTGGCAACAGGCGCTGACTCTCTATCGCCAAAATGATGACCCCTTGGGAGCAGCTTCAGTTTTGGCTTTATTGGGAAGAGGTTATAAGGATTCTGGTAACAATACAAAAGCGATTGAATCTTGGGAGCAAAGTTTAGCGATCGCTCAATCAATCCCAGAGCAAAAACTAATCGCTTCTGTTGCTTTTGACCTGGGCGAAACTTACTTTAAACTCGAAAACTACACCAAAGCAATTGAATATTATCAGCAATCTTTGCCAATCGCGCGGCAATTAAACGACCGCACCCTCGAAGGTTCAAATTTATTCGCCTTGGGGGATTCCTACTTTCTCTTAGAGCAATACGACCGGGCGATTGAGTACCTTGAGCCAGCTTTACAAATAGCTCGTTCTTCAAGCGATCGCCAAACTATTGGGCGGATAACAACTATTTTGGGCGGTGCTTATCTTTCCACCAACAATCCCACTCAAGCCCTTGTATTTTATCAGGAATCTTTGACTATTGCTAGAGAAGTGCGCGCTCGACCTGCCGAAGGTGCAATTTTAGCTGGAATGGGAATGGCTTATTATATGCAGGGTAACCTTACCAGCGCCGTTCAATCCTGGCAGCTTAGTTTGCCCATTTTGCGAGAAAGCGGCAACCTCGCTTTTGCTAAACAAGTCGAGCAAATGCTGACAACTGCTGTTAATAATTCTAGCATGAATAAGCCCAAATTTCAATAATAAATCTGTTTTCAACAGGGTGCGATGCATTTGCTCGTAGGGACACGGCGTTCAAACTGTTTGAACGATAAAACAAAGTCTG
>DNGJ01000546.1 GCA_003486305.1 Cyanobacteria bacterium UBA11371 | reverse complement strand
CTGGCATTGATGACAATGAATGATTCAATGGATGGAAAAGCATTCGCCGTATTTATTGAAAAGTTTTTATGCCCTCAATTCTGGTCAGGAGCGGTAGTAGTTATGGATAATTTACCTGCTCATAAACTCGCATCAATTGAACCCATGATTAATGCTGTCGGTGCTAGGGTTATTTGTTTATCACCATATTCTCCAGATTTTAATCCCATTGAGCTTTGGTGGTCGCAACTCAAATCCTTTTTGCGTTTTTTTGCTCCAAATACTACGTCTATGATTGATAAAATTATTGCAGTTGCACTCAATTTAATCAATCCTCAACATTTAAGAAATTGGTTTGCTAGTTGCTGCTACTGTACCTCATAACAGCGCAAAGCGCTGTAAGACTGCTGTTAATAGTGTCAAAACAGAACTAAGCAATCAGGTTGAATCATTCCAAGCAGACTTTGCAGCAGCAGATGCTAGGAATCAAGAATGGCAATTCAACAATCGTGCAGCAACAGTTGCAACGTTAACAGTGGCTGGTGTAACCGCAGCAGGTGGTTTACTAGATAGAACGTACAAAAACACAGAAGCTATTAACGATGGAGTTGGAGGGATTAGAAATAATATTCGTGAAGGGTTTGAAGACATGAAGGATAAGTTTAAAAAGATTGGTTCAATGATTGATATACCTTTGACTGATTGGGATTTGAGAAATGGCTCAGGTCGGATTTGAACCAACGACCTTGGGCTTATGAGTCCCCTGCTCTGACCAACTGAGCTACTGAGCCAAGCTTTATTACATTAACACAAAACAAATAGAAATTGGAATAGCTGCACCCATTTAATTGAAAAATTGGGGAGGGGGTGAAATGGGTTTGGGGTGTGCTGAAGACTTTTGGTAGGTCTCCAGTCCCCACATCCCAGTCACCTAAACGTTTTAGCGACGGCTGGGCAGGAAAGCCATTGGGTTAACTGCGCCCCGTCCGGCGGGATGGATCTCGAAGTGCAAGTGGGGTCCGGTGCTGAAGCCGGTGCTGCCCATCGCAGAAATATGCTGTCCTTGCTCGACGACTTGGCCTTCTTGCACGAAAATGCGGCTGTTGTGGGCGTAGCGAGTCAAGCTGCCATCGGCGTGTCTGATATCGACCAGATTGCCGTAACCGCCTCTGTTCCAGCGGGCGTAGACCACTACGCCGGGAGCGGCGGCGAAAATCGGCGTTCCAGTGGGAGCGGCGATATCGATGCCTCGGTGCATCCGTCCCCAACGACGACCATAACCAGAAGTGAGGACGCCCCGGGTAGGCCAGATAAAGCCATTAAAGTTTTGGGAGCCACCGGGCAGGTATTGATTCGGGTCGCCCAGGGGTGGTAGATCGGGAGACACCATTTGTCCCCTAGAAGGCTGGAAGGGTTGATAGGGTTCGGCTCCCAAGGGTGCGGTAGCAACCGTTGGTGGTTGGGTTCTGGGTAAAGTTGGAGTTTGAGGAAGGTTGGCTCGCTCGTTAGCGGCTCTTCTTTCAATTTCGGCTTGTAATGCCTGGTTATAACGGCGGGAATCGAACTCTGGATTGACTGGAGCAGCAGGTGTGGGTGAGGGAGCGGGTGCGGTTGCTGTTTGGTGGCGATCGCTTGCTTGCCCGTTGCGATACTGGTCGCGCAGTTGAGAAAGTTCAGCCCGCAGTCGTTCGATGTAGGGATTGTTTTGCTGTTTTGGTTTGGCAGCGATCGCGTTTCTATCTTCTGCGTCAGAGGACTTGGCTTCTTCGGCTTCCCCGACTGCGAGTTGCTTAACGCCAGTACCGTTGAACTTTGGCGCGGCAAAATCCGTGCCCAAGTTAGGTTGACCAGATGCTGCCATTGGCACTGGAGCTTCATCGGACAAAGGCACCGTTGGGCCTAAATTGCGATCGCGATCCGGGTCGATCACCAAACCTGGTACAACAGCAAGCGCCAAGGTGGAAGACGTTCTTTGCTTGGTGGGCACCGCCACGTTGGTGAGCGAAGGTACGCTGGCAGGCAACTGCCCAACAGGACGAATGTATGCGGTTTCTCTGAGGTTGCCAGTGAAGTTTTGGGCGTTTGCGAGTTCGGTGGTGCTGCCTTTGTCGGCAGGGGGAATTGCCAGTAATTGAGCAATTTGAAGCCGGTTCGGGTTGTAGATCTGATTTGCCTGAGCCAGCACCGTTGCCGTTACACCGTAATGCTGGGCGATGCCGCTGAGGGTGTCTCCTGGCTGCACTTGATAAACTGCGGTTACGGCTTCGGTTGCGGCGGGTGCGGGTACGACAACCTGGGGTAGTACCGTTGCGCGATCGCTTTGCCGTTCCGACTCTGCCGGGATGCCAGATGCAACTGGTTGCGTCGCGGGTTCGGTAACGCCAGCGCTTACCGAAGCCGACTCTTGCCCATCCACCACCTGTGCCGACTCTGGTTGTGAGGGTACAACCGGGTTAACTGGGGTGGGAACGTAGGGTTGATATGACTCGATAGTTTGATCTGGTAAATTGGTAGACTCCTCAGACTTCCACTCCGCCAGACTGCTTCTTAAACGGTTCGATGAATCCCGCAAGCGGTCGATGGCGACTGCTTGCTTGGCTTTTAACAGGTCGTTAACCGGATTGGGAATTGCTGCTGCAACCCCTGCCGATGATTCTTGTGCCACCGGCGGTTTGTAAGGAGAGGTAACTCTGCCGAGGCGCGCCGCGAAGCTATCCGGGTTAGCCCCATTGCCGATTGCGTTTGCTCTTTGCAAGATCGCCGGTGCGACGCCCTGAAGTGGATTTTCTGCCGCAGAAATCCCGTGACTCTTTTCCATCAACGCCGGTATTCTGGCATCGGCTGCACTTGCTGCGATCGCAGATGGCAAATTCGTCTCGGCGGCTAAGGTCGGCTGCACCTGCTGCGCTTGAGTGCTTGACCCAATGGTTTGCCCTTCCCGATCCTGATACCCAAGTGCGGGTTGTTTGGGCATGGTCATTTCTGCTGCTGCCGTGACGGGCTGCCCTTGTGTCTCGCCCACTGCTGGCGAGATTGCCGGTGCTGGAACTGTTGATACCGGACTACCGTCTGTTGGTTCGGTAGCCATCGCACCTTCTCCCTGCTGTGGTAGCAAGAGGCTGGACGCACCCATTGAAATGGCCAAGCCAATCATGGCAGCGCTTCTACCAACCCGACGATTCCCCTCGGTTGGCACTGACTTCAGGTTTTCCTCCCCTGCAACATCCTCTACGGCACAGGCGGGAATTGGCTTAACCTTTTGCGTCAATACTCGTTTCAAAGAACGACCTCCTGTGATGACTAGCGCTTAACTGTCCCCGATTCACCTCGTCTAACTTACCAGTCCATGACTTGGATCGCCAGGAAAATTGATCGGGATCACTGACAGTAAATATTACTTAGGTCAGAGTACCCTGGTTTCTCAATTTAGACAAGATTGCACAACCAAGCAATCTTTAAATAGCGGCTATATGCAGCCAGAGCCTTTTATTTGGCTGCGTTCGAGCCAACAACCGCCGCGGTCTTCCTAACGGTTCAGAAAAAGTTGCCTCCTCAGTTCCTTTGTAGCATTGCACACATATCCTTTTTCCCCAACTTCTTGGTTGCCGAAGAACGGCTTGGGAAAAGAATATCTTTTTGCTGCGTGGGTATAGGAACATCTTGCGTATCTAACAACCAGTGACTCGTTAGAGAACAGAAGCGACTTTAGGCCAATTTAGCGGGAAACAACATCCGTAGAATTACGTATGCCCCAGATTGCAGTTGCCAATTGCCCTTGCTCGTAAAAAGCTAAAAAGCTTAATTTTGCAAGCTACTACATCTTGCCCTCGCTTTACTCAGGGTGGTTCAAAATGAATAATATCTATCAATCGAGGTGGGGCTGACAAGCGGGATCGCCATACAAATTTCTTATCATAGCGACCTCCGTCCCGCAGGGGTTAACTCAATGCTGTTTGGGTAATTTTAGTAGGGAAATAGCCGTTTCTCCTGAGTTTCTACAATTAAATTGTCACATGTTTGATCTGGGACTTTAAAAAAATTAGACGGATACAATGCCGGGAACGAACTTATTCTAAATAGCCGAGTTGCCGTCTCGCTTCAAACAACCCTGCTGCTACACTTACCGAGAGGTTCAAGCTGCGGACACCAGGCTGACTCATGGGAATATACACAGTTTCAGCGCAAGCTGCTAACACATTTGCTGGTAATCCTTCTGTTTCGCTACCAAATAGCAGCCAGTCATCGGCAAGAAATTGAAATTTTACATAACTGCATCTTCCACCAGTGCTGAATCCAATCCAACGTCCGCCGCGTTGTTGATGAAACGCCTGAAAGTCTTGTAAACAGGAGTGATAGCGCCAGTTCACATAAGGCCAATAGTCTAAACCAGCACGTTTGAGATAGCGATCGCTAATTTCAAACCCCAGCGGCGCTACTAAATGTAACTCCGTGCCCGTGGCAGCGCAACTACGGGCAATATTGCCGGTGTTTGGCGGAATTTGTGGGTTAATTAACACAATCTGCGGCATAAATTCTCTAATTTCCCTCAATTGCACGCGAAAGTACCCGAGGCTAATTGCGTCCAGCGTCCATCAATCTACCTAAAGATAGATGCAAAGTATATAAATTTCTAATACAAGAATTCTGGATCTGATTGATTAAATATTTTGATGCCCCAAGGGGAAGGGGAAAGGGGGAAAAGGGGGAAGGAATTGATATGTGGCTTACGGTGCTTCTGTTTTGATTTACTTTTACAACCGATCTAATACTAATGCTTTCCCTTTCCCCCTTCCCCCCTTTTCCCCCTCTGCCCGAATTAGGCCGCGATCAACTGGCATAATTGATCTTCGAGTTCGACTTCTTGGAGGAAGGCCGCACCAATCGCTTGAATAATAATACTCTTGCAGTCAAAGCCGCTGTCGTGAAGTTTTAACCACTGTTGAGCGGTATTGCCTTCCCGGAGTATTTTTTTCAGGGGTGAGAGGAAGCAGCTAAAACCTTGTGCTTTGGCAAAGGGCCAGACTTCGTGGTAAAGTTCTTCAATCCAGTCGCGGGCGAGGAGAATTCTGCCATCTTGCCAGTGGGTCAATCGGGCGTCGAGACTGTGGCGCGCCGCAGCATCTTCGTTAGCATCGGTAATTTCGATCAAATCTGCGGCGGAAAACTGACTTTGTTGTAGGGGGTCTAAAGTGCGATCGCCAATCAACTGTACCAAACGCGCTTCTAAAAATGCGGTAACGGCTAACAAGGCAATCGGGTCTACAATTAAATCGCAGATTCTCAATTCCAAACGGTTGAGGTCGTAAGGACGGCGGTTACCATTAGGTCGTACCGATGACCAAAGGTGACGCACGTTTTGCATCGTCTTGGCGTCTAGTTGTTGCTCAGTCCACCGGATAAAATGGGCGTGGCTTTCAAATAAGGGCACGTGGGCGGGTGTTTTAGGGAAAACGCCCCAGCGAGTCGAATGATATCCAGTAGCGCGACCGTCGAGAAAGGGAGAAGAAGCGCTGAGGGCGAGGAACAAGGGTGCTTCGACGCGGATGAGGCGAATCGCACGCATCAGCACTTCTGGGTCGTTGATGCCGATGTTGATGTGGACGCTGGCGGTAACGACGTTAGTGCCGTAGGTGTTTTCGATATAAGTGTGGTAGGGATTGTTGGGATCGGAACGGTAGAAAACATCGCTTCTACCCAAAGACAAAGAACTCCCTGGAATTAGGGTATAGTCTCCCAATCGCTTTAAGTAGGCGCGCAGTCTTTGTCTGGGACGTACCAAAGCACAGAGCAAGCGATCGTAACAACATAAGGGTGCGGTAGTATATTCCACATTGCGGCTATCTGGCTCGTATACAAATCCGTCCAAGTCTGCCACAATCCGATCCGAGAGTCCGACAATTTCCCCTTGGGGGGTGCCGGTATACATCTCAATTTCAAAGCCTTTCGATAGCAGCACGGTTTTGTCCTTTAATGGGTAATTGGTAATTGGTAATTGGTAATTGGTAATAGATACTACTACCTTGTTCCAAACTGTATCGAGGAAAACAAAATCTATCTTCTGTCCATAGTTTGACATCAAAGTCGGTATTGGCGATAGACTTCGCTGGCGGCACGATGAAGTAAAGAGTGGCGATAAACTAACGATCTCATATCGTCTGCATAGCCGCCGCCGATGACGCAGGCGACGGGATATCCGGCGGCGATGCAGGTACTCAAAACTTGCATTTCCCGGCGGAACAGCCCCCTGTCTGTGAGGGATAATTTACCCAAGCGATCGCCCACATGCGGGTCAACTCCTGCATCGTACAACACTAAATCTGGCTTGACTTCTGACAATAAATCTGGTAAGTAATTTGCCAAAGTTTGCAAGTATTCATCGTCTTCCATTCCTTCTGTGAGGGGAACATCTAAATCGCTGTTTTGTTTGGTACCGGGAAAGTTGACTTCGCAGTGCATCGAGAAAGTGAAGACGCTGTTGTCATTTTGGAAGATTTTGGCAGTACCGTCGCCTTGGTGTACGTCTAAATCTACGATGAGGATTTTCTCGACGAGGTGGAGATGTTGGAGGAGACGGGAAGCGATCGCTAAATCGTTGAAAATACAAAAACCAGAACCATAACTGGGGAAGGCGTGATGAGTTCCTCCGGCGGTATTGCAAGCTAAACCGCACTTTAGTGCCAGTTGTGCTGTCAATATTGTACCGCCAACGGCGACGCAAGTACGATTTGCCAGAGCAAGAGTCCAAGGTAAACCGATGCGTCGTTGGGCTTTAGGATCGAGAGTACCTTCGCAGTAAGCTTGGACGTATTCGGGTGTATGGACTAATTCTATCCATTCTTGCGGGGGGCGAGAGGGGGTGTGAATTTGTGCGGGGTGGGCGACGCCATCTGATAAAAGTAATTCATAAAGTAGGCGAAATTTGGGCATGGGGAAGCGATGCCCTTGCGGGAGGGGTGCAACGTAGTCGGGATGGTAGATAATCGGCAAGTCCATTAGTAGAATTTTGACTGCAAAGATTTTGGATTGGGATATTAGACGGCTGGCAAAAGTTGATTAAATTCTATTTCCCTTCATAGTGTAGGGTGCGTTAGCTTTCTTCGTAACGCACCACTTCCGCATATCTGGCGTCAATGGCTCAGTCTTGTAGGAAATATCTACCCATAAGGAATTGTATATTTTATGATGCAAAATATCCGGATCGGATAGGGAAATTACTGAATAATCTCCAAAAGAGATATAAAAATAACTCACTGAGGAGAATGGGATGACACTGACTGGCGACCAGCGCAAACAGCTAAAACATGCTCTTAATGATGCTTTCCCTACTAAACCAAAACTTAGCCAGTTTGTCAAAGAGGAACTAGAAAAAAACCTGGATGAAATAGCACTTGGAGATGACTTAGGAGAAATTATATTCAAATTAATTCAACACACAGAATCTCATGGATGGGAAGATCAACTCATTTTCGCTGCTCGTCATTACAACCCAGGTAATCCAAAATTAGCCGCTTTTGTTCGAGTCTATCAAAGAGAGTATTGGGAAAAACTGGCGCAGCAGAAAAACTTTTACATCTTGGAAGAACTTGATGCGAGCAATGCGATAGTAGAGGCGCAAACAGAAGTTGTACAAGTGATTGAAAGTAACCCTAATGTCAACAATGAGTTGATGTACTTATTACGGGAAATACTGGCTAAGCTGAACGAACCGGGGACACCTGCGGCGGGTAAAGTAAAATTGGCTTTACCTCTAATTCCAGGAATTTTGTCCTATGAAGTGGAACTGGATACAGAAAATTCGTTGAGAAGAGCGTTCCAGCCGATAAAACAACTGTTTGAGGGAAAGTAATTCGCCCCGATACGCCTTGCCCGTATCGGGGCTTATCAGCATTTCGAGAAGAAGATAAAGACTTATTTTTTGGACGGGATGAGTTTGTAAAGCAGTTAGTAAATGCTGTGAAACAACATCCTTTAGTACCTGTAATTGGTGCAAGTGGTAGTGGCAAGTCTTCTGTTGTGCTTGCGGGACTAATTCCTGATTTGGTAAAAGATGGAACCTGGCTGATTGGGACTTTTCGTCCGCAGAATCAGCCATTTTATGGACTGGCTTCTGCTTTGGTGAGCGCGTGCTATCCAGGACAAAACAAAGATGAGCGGCATGAAAAAACTTCCAAATTGTTTGAACAGATGCAGGGGAGTAGAACATTATGGCAGGTAGTAAGAGACATCCTGACAGAAAATCCTGGTAAGCAATTATTGTTGATAATCGATCAGTTTGAGGAATTGTACGCACTCGATAGCAAAGAACAACAACAATTTGTTGATGCGCTGTTGTCAGCAATTAAATTCAATCCACTTCGTCTGAAACTGGTGTTGACCATCCGGACTGACTTTCTCGATTACATTATAAATTATCCCCACTTCAAGCAAGCGGCATTACAGCAGGATACTCCTCAATATCTTGGGGCAATGAACCGAGACGAGATGAAATCGGTAATTGAGTTAATTGACCGCGATACCCAACAGAAGATAGTCGAATTGGAAGAGGGACTGACGCAGCGCATTTTGGATGATGTGCAGCAAGAACCCGGAAATTTACCACTGTTGGAATTTGCTCTGACGCAACTTTGGCAAGAGAACAGGGGAGGCAGATTAACTCTTCAGGCATACGAAAAGATTGGAGGTGTGAAAAAGGCGCTAGCAAATCATGCAGACGAGATTTATAATAACCTAGATGACGAGGAGAAAAAACAGGCTCAACAAATCTTTTTACAGTTAGCGCGTCCAGGAGAAAAGGCGGAAGATATAAGTTTGGCGAAAGATACCCGACGGTTAGCGACTAAGGCTGAAATCAGGGAGAATAATTGGAATTTAGTCACGAAACTCGCCGGTGCAGATCGGGATATACCAGATAAGGATAAAAAGCTACCGCTTTTAGTAACGGGACGGAATGATAAAACGGGAGAACAGACAGTTGAGGTTGTTCACGAGGCATTGATTCGAGAATGGGGAAAGTTGCAGGAATGGATCGAAAATGACCGCGCTTTTCTCAGTTGGCGGGTTCAAATGCGGATACAAATGGAGCAATGGAATTCTGCGGGTAAAGATGAAGGGGCTTTGTTAAGGGGAAAACCTCTAGTTATTGCTGAAGATTGGTTAAAAAAGCGCCCAGCAGAGTTGATCAATGAGAGGGAATATATTAATCAAAGTTTGGCATGGCGGAAACAAGAGCAAGAGAAACAGAAACGCAGTCGGCATTTTATTATTGCCGGTTTGTCATGCTTTTCGGTAGTAACTCTGTTTTTAGCAGCAGTAGCGGGGGTGCAATGGAAGCAAGCTGAATCTCGCAAGCAAGAAAGTGAAATTAGCCAAGGGGAACTTAGGATTAATTATTCAAATGCACTCTTTAATCAAGACCAACAATTTGATGCACTGATAGAAGCTTTGCGAGGTGCAAAACCACTGCGATCGCAACCCAAGCAACCAATAGAAGTAGTAACGACGTTGCGACAAGCGGTTTACCGGGTAATGGAGCGAAATCGCTTGGGAGGGCATAACGATTGGATCAATAGCGTCAGTTTCAGTCCAGATAGCAAAATCCTGGCTTCGGGCAGTCGTGACAGTACCATTAAACTCTGGAATGTCTCCACAGGCAAATTAATCCGCACCATCGAGCATAGCAAGCCGCTCCTTAGCCTTAGTTTCAGTCCCGATGGCAAAATTCTGGCTTCTGGTAGTGGTGAGACAACCATCAAACTCTGGAATGTCGCTACGGGCGAAGAAATCAAAATCCTCAACGGGCATAAAGATTCGGTCAGGAGCGTCAGTTTCAGTCCCGATGGCAAAA
>DNGJ01000435.1:13321-19878 GCA_003486305.1 Cyanobacteria bacterium UBA11371 | reverse complement strand
CCGCTACACAAACAAAGCCTTTTAGGCTGTACCTCACAAGGGTTGAAATCCGCTGTAATTACCCGTTAGAACGCGACCCAGATGGGAAATCTCCGCTACGAGGGTCAAAACGCGCCTACAGACCTTGACTGTTGCTTAATCCTAGTAGTCTGGGCGAAGCGCTTCGCCCAGACTACCCTTCGATTCGCCTCTGCCGAATTCCATTGATATATCTTGTCTTCAAATTTTCCAGATCTGGATCGAAAACCCCTATAATCTTCTTCCTCGTCTTCTTGGCGTTCTACTCAACGAGTGCGCCGCTGCCCTTGTCTATGGCGTCTTGGCGGTTCATTTAAAAAAGTTCCACCCCAAGCGATCGCTCTGAAAAATAAGGGGGGTAATAAAAGCGGATTTGTTATCACTTGAATTTAGAATACTAAAGACGAATAAATTGTAGAGGAGCGAACACCCATGTCGCAGCCCAAAGTATTTATTACTCGTCGCCTTCCCATCGAATTAGATCAACTGCAACAAATCGCTACAGTAGAAGTCTGGACAGAGCGTCAGCCACCCCCTGACGATGTTTTACTGGAAAAAGTCAAAGCAATTGATGGTTTGTTGTGCCTGCTAACTGACAAAATCGATCGCCAATTAATTGCAGCGGGAACATCTCTTAAAGTTATCAGCCAGATGGCAGTAGGCTATGACAACATTGACATTGCTGCTGCTACGGCAAAGGGGATTCCAGTCGGTAACACTCCAGGCGTTTTAACCGATGCGACGGCAGATTTTACCTGGGCGTTATTAATGGCAGCAGCAAGGCGAGTCGTGGAGGCAGATAGATTTACTCGTGGGGGTGAGTGGCGCACTTGGGAACCCGATTTGTTGTTGGGGGCTTCCATGGCGGGTGCTACTCTGGGGATTGTTGGCTTTGGGCGCATTGGTCAAGCTGTGGCGCGTCGTGCCAAGGGGTTTGAAATGCGAATTTTGTATGCCAGCAGACAGCGATGCGATCGCCAATTAGAGCAATCTTTAGGAGTAGAGTTCGCCGACTTTGAGCGATTGCTGCAACAATCAGACTTTGTAACAATTCATACACCCTTAACCGAGGAAACTTATCATCTGGTGAGCGATCGCCAATTTGCGTTGATGAAGCCAACTGCCATCCTGATTAATACCGCCAGGGGAGGCATTGTAGATCCAGATGCTTTATATCGTGCGTTGAGTAGGGGTCAAATTGCAGGCGCGGCAATAGATGTGACCGAACCCGAACCGATTCCGATAAATAGCCCGTTACTGGGCTTGGATAATTTAATTATCGCACCGCACATTGGCAGCGCTAGCCACAAGACGCGCTCAAAAATGGCAGCGATGGCGATCGCAAACTTAATTGCAGGATTGAAACGCGAAGTATTACCAAATTGCGTGAATCCCGAAGTCTATCCGTAAAATCAACGAATTGCGATCGCTATCCTGGCGTTGAAATAGCAAGTATGTTACCGATCGCCGATTGCTCCCAATCATCTTACGAATGCGATATGCCAAGGGCACGAGTAGAGCGATCGCATTCCTACCCAATGGCGACGAGAGAGGGTGGAGTTTGCTTTTGTTGGTGAGAGTTGATCGAGTTTGAACCAGTGCGATCGCACTGGGTTTCCTGGCGTCAACCCAAGCCTTAGGCGATGGGCTACCCTACGCAAAAACAAGGTGGGCAATTGCCCACCCTACCTGCTGATTCACGGCGTCGCTTTACCTAAAAGCAGATAATCTTGCCGCTCTTGGAAACACATTTCCACTTCGAGAAAGGAGTCGCTCGATAACAAGCCTGTGCCTTGTAAGTGAGACACTTACCTTGCAAACAAACTTGAATTGATGCCTTGGCTAAGAGAACATTGCCTTCTAGCTTGGCACAGGGATGAGCCGGATCTATATTGACACAACTCACTTCAATCCCTGCCAGTTTCAGGCAGGCTTTAAAACCAGCACCAACTCGGGAATAGCAGATGGCGATTGGCCCAACGATTTTAAAGCAGCCTGATAGGGCTTCATGAAGCTCCAAAGTGGCTGCCATTTCTGCATCGACTTGCTCAGAGTCAATGGCTTTTTGACTAACCATTTGAGCCATTCCACCCTCATCCAAGTATTCCAACGGATCGTAGTCTAGTTCTATTAATTGATGGTCGCTCATAGCGTTTTCTCCTAATCGCTTGTTATTCAATACTGCGTCTTCCCTACAGTCAAAACCACCAAAGTTTGCAACTTTAAGAAAAAAGTTAAGGATTTAGCAACAGCAATTGACCAAAGCCAAACCCCATCTCGCTTTCAGATGCCGAAAAATTAAGTGACTCGCAACCATTCCTGGAGCGATTTGCTTATCTTTGGAAAAACCTCAAAGTTAAGAAATAGACTTACAATTCCCTGTCGCGTTCAGACTAAACCTTCCGGAATTGCCTCAGCAGGATTTGTAATTAAATCAGGACTTAGGTAAGTGTTCACACTAGGCGCATTGTTTTTGAGGCTCGTAGTAGCGCTGTCTTCGCTAAAAACGGCGAAGACAGCGCTACTCAAACCAAATTTAAGGTGTCAGCCCTTGTAAGTCCTGTGGCAAAAGGGTGCAAGCTTCACAAATTAACACACACCGATCCGAGACGTTGAGCCTATAACCAGAGGCATTTAAATCCTTTTTTAAATCAAAACAATGCAATTACAATCGAGAAACCACGCGCGGCGGCGGGGTGCGATTCTAACTGCTCAAGGCTTAAGGAAACTCAATCAAGCAAAATCCCAGACAGAAATTGAGCAAGACTTTAAACGATACACCCTCGAAACCCTGAGCGAAAAAACAGGCTTAACCCCCAATACCCTCAGCAAAGTCTTTATCGGCTCGGCAGGAGTCGATAAGCGAACATTGGAGTCGTGCTTTAGGGCATTTAATCTGACTTTGGAAACACAAGACTATCTCTACGTCAATCCTCAAATGGGTGAACTTGCAGAGATTTGCTCAATACCCCATTCTCAGCAATTGTGCGCCACCTATCTATCCTGCGATTCTCGTTTGGAGACGCCTTGCGATCGCAGCACGACCGCACAAACGCACAAAAAGCATCAGTCACAAGAGAGTCTTCAACCTCGACCACCAGCATTACCAGGAGGGCAGATGCCGATGGATTCAAGCCTTTACATTAACCGCCCGCCCCTCGAATCGCTCTGTTATAAAGCCATCGAGCAACCCGGTGCTACGATCAACATCCTTGCCCCCAAACAAATGGGCAAAACCTCTCTGATCGCCCGGATACTGGCTCACGCTAAAACTCTGGGCTATCACACCGTTTCGGTGAGTTTGCAACTTGCCGATGCCGAGATTTTACAGAACCTAGAGCGCTTGCTGCAATGGTTCTGTACCAGAGTCAGCAAAAAGTTAGGCTTGGCGAATGCAATCCCCAACCGAGATAACATATTGGCTAGCAAATCGAACGCCACTGATTACTTCGAGGATGTTCTCTTAGCCAACCTCGATCGCCCTTTGGCGATCGCGATTGACGAACTCAGCCAGCTTTTTGCCTACCCGAACATTGCCAATGAATTTCTCGCCCTGCTGCGAGTTTGGTCTGAGCAAGCCAAACAAAGCGATGCAGATAGTAATCCTTGGCACAACCTCCGACTCGTGATGGTTTATTCCACCGAAATCCTTTTGCCCGTTTCGATCAATCAATCGCTCTTGAATGCAGGGTTGGCGATTGAGTTACCTGAGTTTACCCCTGCCCAGGTGCAGCAGCTGGCAGATCGGTATGGACAGGAAATGACCCTACAACAAACAAAGCAACTGATCGCCCTCCTGGGCGGGCATCCCTATCGGTTGCAGTTGGCGTTTTATCACCTTCAGCAGGGTACCATGACCCTGGAAGAACTGTTAGAAAATTCTGCGAAGTCCGTTGCCCTTTATGCAGACCACCTGCAACAGCAATGGTGGAATTTGCAACAATATCCCGATTTATTGCCATGCTTCACGCAGATCGTAATGCAGTCAACTCCTGTAGATTGTGAGGCAGCGCAAGGCTCCCAGTTGCAAAAGATGGGGCTGGTGCATCTGCAAGGTCTTCAGGCATGTCTCGCCTGCGAGTTATTTCGTTTGTTTTTGGGCGATCGCACTCAACACACCCCACCTTCACCCATGAATCAAGAACGCTGCAATCAAGCTTAATCCCAGTGCGCTCAACAGTATCGTTGCACACCACCGAGCCAACTGCCATCCACCGATAAATGTTGCCAGCAGCGCTCATTGCAGCCATTAAAATTCCAGTCGCTGCCACTGACAGACACTTACTCCGCCTGTATCAGTAATTTCCGCAATTACCTACAGCCGCGACGAGGTGACCAACAAAGCGAAGTCTCTTATCGATGCCCTTGGTAAGCTTAAAATAACCTCAAAATTGTTGCCCGTTCCGGACATTCGTACACTTTAACGGTCTTGATGCGAATCTCAGGGTCGGGGAACTGAATTTTGGCAAAGTATAGGCAGAGTTGCTCGGTTGTGCCGTCTGGACAGTCTGGTGAGTCGTTGATCGATGGTGGCAGATCGGCGATCGCTAGTTTGAGGAGGTTTTCTGCTTCTACCATGTCCAAACCGTAAAGATCGGTAGCATAGCAAGGTGATTCCAGGTGTAAAGTCACCCTAAAATCGTGGGGATGCAGATCTAACCAAAGCGGTGGATTGTAATGGAGCCGAGTAAACCCAGCACTGATCTCATATTCAAAAATTCTAACTGGGGCAGCTTTAGCAAATTGTGTATTAGCGGGCTTAACCTGGCGGTAGGGAGCAGGTTGATTGATGCGAGCGTTAGCCGGATAGTGCGATCGCGCTTGTTTCACTCTGGAGTTAAATAAGTCCGACATAGTTTTTGCTTCAGGTTACTGCTCAAAGCGAGCCGCACATCTAAGTTTACATTTAGTCATAATGACCCTGAAGTATAGAATTTATTCGAGGCTAAAGCTTCAGTGGTTGTTCTGAAAAATCCGTTAAAATAACTTCAGTGTTTTTTCTGAAAAAATCTGTTAAGCCAACTGCATATTCAGCATTTTTACGGAGATCCGGGTGCGGTAAAAGGCGATGTTGAGACTCTGGTATCCGCAAGTACGTATATTACATAAAGCCTTTAATTTTCCAAAGGGTGTATCACCCCTCACCCCCTCACCCTCTAACCGCTTTCATCTCCAAATAGTTATAATTAAGAATTACAGTTTCTCAAACAAAGGGGCATTATGGCTCCCAGACCAAAGCTTGGGCGTAATTAAACTGAAAAAATGCTGAACTCGCTGCAAAATCAAGCTAGTTGCCATATTCTGAACCCAAACCCAACCCGATTAAAGCACTCGCAGCGTTGGTAGTGCTTTACCTTGGCTAATTCTCTCGATTTTGGGTTGGGATATGTACCCGCCGCTGATAATAATTTGTTTCCGGTTTAAGCAAAAGCGAATTATGTTGATTTTCCCGCCATAAGCGTAATGCCGATGTCAGCGGACATGCTATAAATCGTTATAGGTTAAGGCTAGGGTTTTACAACTGCGAATATACTGTGAGGAGGGTTAGCAACGCCAAATTACGGAGGACTAAGACCTAATGGAAGAATTAATTACTCTCAAGGAATTACTATACCAAGGCAAAATCCCAGAAGCGATAGAACTGGTCGAAGAACTCGAAGAGATGAGTAAGTCAGATAAACTAAACAAGATATTCAGTTATGCAATTATTTTGTTATTGCATCTGATTAAAAAATCGGCAGAAAATCGCACAACTAAATCTTGGGAAACTTCAATTTTTAATGCTGTGACGCAAATCCAACGTACCAATAAACGGCACAAGGCAAAAGGAACTTATCTAACTGAGGAAGAACTAGAGGAAACTTTACAGGATGCCTATGAATCGGCTTTGATAAATGCAGCATTAGAAGCTTTTGAAGGTATCTACGAAGCCAAACAGCTTGGCTCAATGGTGAACCGAGAAGAGACGATCAAAACGGCAATGGATTTGATTTTAGAGCGAGAAGCAGGTGATGAATTGCCTCAATAATAGCGATTTCACTCCAACTGCGCCGCCTGACCCACTTGACGATATAACTCCAAATCTAACCGACCTCTACCAGTCTGGAACAACCATCTTTCTAAACGACGTTCTTTGTCGGGAAATTGCCTTAATTGACTGTCCCGTCGAGCCACCACCACACCATTCGATATTACTATTTGGTCATAACCCGCAATCGTTTGATCCGGGTCTGTTACAATCAATCCCCGGTAACCGAGTCCTTCTTTTACCTCTCCTTGTGCCTGGGTTTGGGGTAAAGCTTGCAATAAGCTAATAAATTCCTTTGCTTCTTGGGGAGTTAAGTTCCAATGGGGGTTAGGTCTGCCGCTAAATACATCTAATTCTACTTGCATTGGTAAATCTCCTATTGCTGTTGTAGAACATCCCCAGATTGCCACAAGCAGTAGCAATGTCAAACCGATAATCTTTTTAGGAATTGCTTTGAATCGCCTGGGCCATTTCATTTTTTCGTCCACAAATTTTTCTGGAGTAGGGGCGG
>DNGJ01000435.1:0-13130 GCA_003486305.1 Cyanobacteria bacterium UBA11371 | reverse complement strand
AAATTTTTCTGGAGTAGGGGCGGGTTTTACCAACTAACTCGCCCAACGACGAGATATTTCGTTAAACCCGCCCCGCCGCCTCTTATACGATAGCGATATCGCCTTTCACGATCTCAGCCGTTAATTAACCTTCATGCTTTTTGCGGTGTAGAAGTAGCCGCAGAAGTTGGTATAACTAGGCCATCCAGAAGTGCGATCGCATGTTTCGGGATTGGTAATTATCTTACCGCTGTTATCCGTATTCTTCGCAGGTGTACCGCCCGGTTTATGACCCCAGAAACCTTCTTTTTGCTTGCGATACCAGTGATAATCTACCCCCGGAGCAACTACCATTGCCACCAGATAGCGAGGTTTCTCTGAATCGGGCAAGCAATCAAAGCGTTTGTGCGCCCCATCCGATAATGCCGCTGCGGTGACAGCAGCACAATTCATCGGGTATGGATATTTTCCAGTCGCCCTGCCTGGTTGGGCAAAGGTATCGGTGCGTCGGTTCGTAGCATAGTTATAGCAATTGTTTTTGCCCACGTGAGCCGGAGCATTCCAAAAACCGGGATTAAATGCCCCCAGTTCAATTTTGCAAGTCACGGCTGGTTCGGCTTCCATTATGCCAGCACCCGAACCATCTACTTCACTTTGTTGCTCGATTCTCGGCAAACTACCCAAATGATCTAACAGTTGTCGCTGTAAATCTTCCTCCAAAACTTCGGGAGTTTCCATGAAACTGCTTACCGCTGTTGCCCTCGACATGCCGGTAATCAATCGTTCGGCAATTTCCAACCCCTTTGATTCATAAAGCGATGCCCCATTAGCAATCTTAAAAACTGTGGGAAGGCTATATTGTTCCACAGTATCATCGGTCAGTAATTCAACCAGAATTCCCCGGTATCCCAGACCTTGATACCCAGACTCGGTACTGGCAACTACGGCTCGATTGTTAGCAATTTCTTTGAGAACTTCTTTGGCTTCGTTCTCATCTAGCAGGTAGGACGGGTTTGGACGCCCTGAAAACATATCGATGGTAACTCGTAACATTGTCTATCTCCTGAATTTTATCTCGCAGAACGGTCGAAAATTCTTTTTTTTTGACAGTACTTACGCATCCATATCAGATCTGGTGGAAATGGTGCGTTACACTGCATTAACGCACCCTACATATAGAGATGTTGCGTAAGTTTTGTTTGAATTATTCGACCCAATATTATCTACAACCCTCTCGATCGCCAATCCGGTTTTTATTCCCTTTTTTTTTGACTATTTTTCCTCTAGCTTTAACTATGATATTTTGTTCAATTAGCCAAGTAAAATTGACCTATTAAACCTTGCTAGGCTAACAGGTTGATTAAACCGTATTTGCTATGAAATGGTTAGGTAGATGTCTTCAATAAAGGTGAGGAACTTTCGGGATTTCTTTATAAAACTTTGTCTTATATCAAATTTAGTTGAAGTCGTAATGACTATCGTTTGTAGTCCCTCTTTGATCGCTTCTTGCGGTGGGAAAATAAGTTAAAAGGAGTATTTTTGCGGGAAGTTTATAGTTGAGTCTGTTTGATTTTAGAAAAAAGATATCAGCAAAAAGGGATTAACCCGATGAAAGTTAATCCCTTGCTTCTTGGAATGGTTATAAATTAAATCAGACGATGACCGCAGCTCCAACAAAAGCGATCGCTCAATTCCACATTGCTACCGCATTGCGGACAAAAGCGCCTCACCAGAGGGGTAGATTCTGAAACAGATATTGGGGAACCCATCCGCATTTCCATTGGATTCGTACTCATTTGCATGTTTCCCATGTTCATCGGTTCCATTGGTTTCATGGGTTCCATCGGTTTCATCGGTTGCATTGGTTGCATCGGCGGCATGGATGATGCCGGAATGCTATCTACTTGCTGTATTTGTAGCTGTTGGGAACTGATTTGCGCCGGTGCTACAGCAGTCGTGCTGATGCTGTTACCTTGAATTTGGATGAAGCGAGATCCTGCTTCTGTTGTAATCTTGACCGTAACGCCGTTTGCAATTTGGAATATTTCCGGCGGTGCAGTCCAGCTTCCGGTGTTAAAACTGCTACTAGATTGTTGTTGCTGTCCCGGACTGCTACTAGCAGTGGTAACAATTGTCTGCGTTCCCTGATGATCGAGGTAGACTCTTTGGCCTCTGCCTAATTCGCATACGTAAGGCATAACAGCCTCTGTGAAAAAACTCTCTTATAGTATTTTCGGGTTAAATTCAACCAAACTAGGTTTTCTTAATAATTCTGTTATACGTCATTGGTAATTGTCATTAGCAATTAGCCATTAGCAATTAGCCATTAACTAATAACTAATGACTAATCACCGAGCGCTAATTAGGTCACAATCAGTAATTCCCCAGAATCCAAATCGTAACGACCGCCAACAATTTTTAATTTGCCTTCCCGCAGCAGGTTAGACAAAATTGTCGAGGTTTCCTTCAACTTTTCCACCTGATATTGAATGTTGGCTATCACCGCATTGTCAACAGCATCCCCTGGTCTGTTTCTCACCCGTCGCACGGCGGGTTTGATTTCTTCAACAACACCACCGATTCTTCCAGGTAAAGGGTTACCTTCCACTGCTGCGGCGATCGCACCGCATCGTTCGTGACCGATGACCAAGATTAGTTGAGTCCCCAATACGGCGGTAGAAAATTCCAAACTGCCAATCGCTGTCTGGCTGGCGACGTTACCCGCCACGCGCACGACAAATAAATCTCCCAGTCCCTGATCTAGGACAATTTCTGCCGGAAACCGCGAATCTGCACAGCCCAAGATCGAAGCAAACGGAAACTGAGCAGCCGCTGTTTCTTGCAAGCGCAATTTTGCTTGCAAGTTTTGACGTTTGTCTTCTACAAACCGTTTATTTCCGTCGAGAAGTCTTTTCAGCGCTGTATCAGCATCGATTGCTGGCGGTCTTCCTTGCGCTTGGGCTGATTGGGGAACAACCGCTTCCTGTGCGCCCCAGAGTAATGCACCCGCGCTAGTTGCTGCTAAACCCAGTCCCGATGCACCCGCTAACTTTAGCAGATTCCTCCGACCAATAAAACCATTAATTCGACTCACGCTCTCTCTCTCTCCCTACTTTTTCATTCTTGGGATGGATGCTTATTTTACCAAGTTCTGTATTCTATATTACATTTAATCTTTTATTTACTAAAATAAATTAAAATATTATAAGAAAGTTTACGAGCAGGGTGAAAAGAGTCTGAATTATGGCATATATTGCAGGGATTTTGATTTACCCGATTAAGTCACTCGATGGAGTGGGGGTAAATCGGGCAAGGATTTTAGCAAGTGGGGCATTGGAGAGCGATCGCGAGTTTGCTATTGTAGATGCCCAGGGTCGATTTGTAAATGGCAAACGCAATGCTAAAGTGCATTTGTTGCGTTCATTTTGGAACGAGACAGCAAAAACCGTCACCCTGCAAATCGAGGGAACAGAAGCAAAACAAGTCTTTGATTTGTCACAAAACCGCACCGAATTGGAAGGTACATTAAGCGACTATTTCGGTTTTTCTGTCCAGCTCGCTAGAAACTCGCTGACTGGCTTTCCAGATGATACCATTGCCTCGGGGCCAACGATTATCAGTACCGCTACATTAGAAGAAGTTGCTTCCTGGTTTCCCGGAATTACTGTAGCAGAAATGCGGCAACGCTTGCGCGCTAATATAGAAATTGGCGGCGTTCCTGCTTTTTGGGAAGACCAATTATTTGCAGATGCTGATGAGATTGTCCAATTTAAAATCGGTGAAGTACTGTTTGAAGGAATTAATCCCTGTCAGCGGTGCATTGTTCCGACGCGCAATTCTCGAACGGGAGAAAGCTATCCTAACTTTCAAAAACTGTTTTCACAAAAGCGGGAAGAAACCTTACCATCTTGGGTTAATTTATCGCGGTTCAATCACTTTTATCGATTAAGCGTCAATACAAAAATTCCCGCATCCGAAGCGGGAAAAATGGTGCAGGTAGGAGATGAAATAGAGCGCTTGTAGTTTGAGCTTAGTCAATCTAGGACTTTTGCTAGACACCGGGTTTCTGGCTGCTATCTCTAGTTAATTGTCGAATATTTTTCCTATAAACCCGGTTGTTTTGGCTATAATTTGATTCAAATCAATCTAAAATGCCGCGCTTCATTGTTTGATAAATCCTCACAGGTTTTTCAATCCCTTTGAAACGGCGTTCCCCAATATCATCTAACAGCAATCGTTGGGAAGGTCGCAGCAAATTATAAGTATTTTCGCTGATAGCGCATCGACCGGGCAAGCAAACTGATTGGATGCGCGAGGCCAAATTAATCGTCGTTCCTAACACGGTATAATCTACCCGTTGACTGCTGCCTACATCTCCAACAACTGCTTTACCGCTGTTAATTGCAATTCGCAATTGCAGCGGTTCGCTTAAAACTTGATGATTGTTGAGATTTTCCAGCCGTTCGAGCATTGCTTTGGCAACATTTAAAGCGCGTTCTGCATGGTCTTCTTGCGGTTCTGGAGCGCCAAAAAAAGCCATGATGCAATCTCCAATAAATTTATCGAGGGTGCCATTTGCAGCAAAAATTTCCTGCAACATTTCCTCGAAAAAACTATTGAGTAATTCGGCAATTTGAGCGGGGGTTAAGCGTTCTGAAAGCGCAGTAAATCCAACGATATCCGCAAATAAAATGCTGATTTCGCTTTCTTGAGGCGCTAGGCGACCATTTTCTAAATTTCCTGCCATCATTGTCTGTTGTACCACCGCAGGAGAGAGATAGCGCTGTAGTCTTTGCCGACTAATTTCTTCGCTTCTGAGTTTGCGCGTCAACAGCCAGCGTTGCACGCTAGAAGCGACTAGGTTAGCTAAGGTCGAGAAAAAGCTAATATCTTCCTCGCTTTCATGAATTGAATGATTAAACTTCTGATAGCTATCGGCATAAAGAACGCCTACAACGTTATTTTCATCCCAGAGAGGAACAGCCATAACGCTATGAATGCCTTTGTCTATAATGCTTTGTTCGTTGTTAAATCTGTCATCTCCTTGGGCATCTGCTGTTTGCAGGGCAATTTTTTCCGTAAAAACTTTGTAACAGATAGTGCGGCTAATCCAAGCTGGATTATCTTTTAAAGATTGGTGTTGGGTAATGTCTCTGGCAGATGCATTGAACAAGCAAAGTTTACCCGTACCGCTAACATCAATTAATAACGCTAAGCGCTCAATAGTTTGAATGTAACGAAAAACAACAGCTTGGGCAGCTTGAAAAATGGCTTCGATAGATGCAGCATAATTGAGCTTTTTGGCGATTTCTAACAAGTCTTTCAATCGCACAATGGTTAATTCTTGGCTGATGGTTTTGTCACCTTGGCGATCTGATGGTATCCACTGTTGTTGTAAGTATTGGACATTGCGAATGATCGTTACTTCTTCGGCTTGTATATCTGTTTTGTTCTGAGTAACTGTGGTATAATTTACTAAAAATACTCGAATCGAAATAGTGCCAAGGGCAATCAGGTCATCGTTATTGAGTCGGCGAGGCTCTGTGAGGAATTCTCCGTTTAATAGGGTGCCATTTTTGCTGCCCATATCCTCAATAAACCATTCACCGCCAGAGGTGTTGAAAATGCGGGCTTGGTGTCGGGAAATTCCAATGTAAGGCAAGTATAAATCGCAGTCGGGTAAACGACCCAGGATAAATTCATCTTGCTGGACGGTGACGGTTTTTTCGATATTGTCTTCTATGTAGAGGCACAGTTTAAGCTCTGTCATACTCTTTGTTTTGTTTCATGTGGTTTTTTTTGAGTAGACACCCTGATGAGCAATATTAGGATAAGCGATGCGATCGCACGCAAATATCCCTACGACCCCAGTTTAACCAACCTTGACCGAGATACCCCAACGGACATCTATAGGTCAAAACAAGGCTCTAATCTAGTTTTCCCAATTTTATTTGCAAAAATATAAGGTTTTTGACCAAAAAACAAAATTGGGCACAGGGAGCGTAATTTTTACAGGAAATTTATAAACCGAGGGAGAATTAAAGAATCTTTAAAGAGGTGGCAATTCTAAAGGAATCTTCCCTAACAAACCCGTGCGAAAATCATTCAATAACTGCCTTGCGGCGCGTTCCACATCGCCTTGATATTTTAATTTTGCCAACGCGACTAAGTAATCTTCCCCTGTAATATCTACGGCGTCTAATTCATAACGGGACTTTAAGGGAGATTCAGGTAATAAATTACTCGCAACGGCTTCTAAATATTTGAGTAATTCTACTAACTCGGCTGCGACTCGTTGATTGTCGTAAGATGCTTCGCCAATATCGTCGCAGATGGCTAATTTAACCGCTGTTTCTTGGTCGTCCAATTTGGCAGGAATTACTCCAGGCGCGTCTAATAATTCAATCGTGTCGGAAATTCTGATCCAGCGCAGTTGTTTGGTGACACCAGCGCGACGGGCGCTTTCTACTACTCTTTTTCCTAATAAGCGATTGATGAGGGCGGATTTGCCGACATTAGGAAAGCCTATGACAACGGCGCGCACCGGACGGGGTAACATACCGCGATCGCGTCTTTTTTGATTCACTTCCACCCCCGCAGCCGACGCCGCTTTCGCCACCGCCGCCACGCCCTTACCATGCTGAGCATCGGTAAAATAAGGCACTTCCCCTTGTGCGTGAAACCATTTTGTCCACAATTGCTGCATCTGGGGCGGTATCATATCAACGCGATTGAGAACTAAAACCCGACTCTTACTACCCACCCAGTCTGGGATGTTGGGATGGTGCGTGGTCAGGGGAATGCGAGCGTCGCGTACTTCCAGCACGACATCAACGCGCTTAAGCTGTTCCTTCAGGGCTTTTTCAGCTTTGGCGATGTGACCTGGATACCATTGGATCGTGCTTTGTCCTTTAATATTCATTGGTGAAGCTTGGGATCGAAAAAAGTTAGATAACAAGGAGAACTATGCTCAAAGCAGCAGACATTATGACCACCGATGTGGTTACCATTCGCGGATCTGCAACGGTAGCTGAGGCGGTGAAGCTAATGAAAGAAAGAAGCTTGCGTGCCTTAATTGTGGAACGCCGCCACGACCTTGACGCCTACGGCATCGTTACCGAGACTGATATTGTCTACAATGTAGCTGCTTTTGGGAAAGATCCCAAAAAGGTGCGGGTTTATGAAATTATGACCAAACCTTGCATCGCGATCAATCCCGATTTGGGGGTAGAATACGTGGCGCGGTTGTTCGCCAATACCGGCATCCGTCGCGCCCCTGTAATTAAGGATAAGCTGCTGGGCATTATCTCGGTTACCGATATTCTGACCAAGAGCGACTTCGTAGAGCAGCCCAAAGAAAACACTCTCGCGGGAGAAATTCAAAAAGCGATCGCTGCTGCTCGCGCCATCTGTGCTGAAAAAGGCCCAACTTCCAGAGAATGTGCCTCAGCTTGGGATATCGTCGAAGAACTGCAAGCCGAAGCCGCGCACCAACGCGCCAAGACGCTAGAAAAAACAGCCTTCGAGGAGTACTGCGAGGAGTTTCCAGAAGCAATGGAAGCGCGGATGTACGATGTTTAAGAGCTAATGGCTCATGGCTAATGGCTAATTGTCAGAAAAGTTAGACTTGACCAATTAGCAATTAGCAATTAGCAATTAGCAATTAGCCCTATGGGACAATCAATACAGGACAGGGAGACAGGTTAATCACCCGGTTGGTGACGCTGTCGGCGAGTCCTTCCTCGGTTAGTCCCATACCGCGACAGCCCATGATAATTAAATCGGCATCAATTTCATCGGCGACATCGCAAATGGTGAAAGCTGGTTTTCCTTGGCGTTCTAAGGCTTCGGCTTGGATTCCCCTTTCTCGGAATAATGCTTGAGCTTTTTGCAGGAGTTGAGCGATCGCTTCCGGCGATGCCATCATATCCGGAAGCGTCGGATCTTCCTCTGTAGCCAGTTGCTCTTCTACAACCGATAGCAGAATCAAGCGACTATTGTAGGTTTGCACGATATTGATCACCGCATCAGTCGCTTCGCGGGCTTCTGGACTACCATCTATGGGAAACAAAACTGTCTTGAACATTGTTGCACCTGATCGATCCCCGTTTCTCGGTAAAATGTGGACGGCGTAAAAATAACGGACAACCAATGACCCGTTGATTCGTTGAAAAAAGCATTTAGGAGGCTGTTACGTGTCCAAAAAAACTGTAGCAAATTTGTCGTCGTCAGATTTATCTGGAAAACGGGTATTGGTACGGGCAGATTTTAACGTACCCTTAGATGACGCGGGTAACATTACCGACGATACCCGCATTCGGGCAGCACTGCCAACGATTCAGGATTTAACCTCTAAGGGTGCTAAGGTTATCTTGACATCCCACTTCGGTCGTCCCAAGGGCGTGGATGAGAAATATCGCCTCACCCCCGTCGCCAAGCGGCTTTCGGAATTATTAGGGCAAGAAGTAGAAAAACCCAGCGACTGCATCGGCGATGAAGTTGCGGCTAAAGTAGCGGCAATGCAAAACGGTCAAGTTCTGTTGTTGGAAAACGTCCGCTTCCACCCAGAAGAGGAGAAAAATGACCCGGAATTCGCCAAGCAGTTAGCTGCGAATGCAGATTTATACGTTAACGACGCCTTTGGTACGGCACACCGCGCCCACGCTTCCACCGAAGGCGTCACCAAGTATCTCAGCCCTTCTGTAGCAGGATACTTGATTGAGAAGGAACTGCAATACCTGCAAAACGCGATTGAAAATCCCAAGCGTCCTTTAGCAGCAATTATCGGCGGTTCCAAGGTTTCCAGCAAGATTGGCGTAATTGAAACTTTGTTGGAAAAATGCGATAAGCTGCTTCTCGGTGGCGGCATGATCTTCACGTTCTACAAAGCACGCGGTTTGAGCGTCGGTAAGTCTTTGGTCGAAGAAGATAAGCTGGAATTGGCGAAGTCTTTGGAAGCGAAGGCGAAAGAGCGGGGCGTACAATTGTTATTGCCTACCGATGTGGTAGTTGCAGATAATTTTTCTGCCGATGCTAACTCCCAAGTTGTCAGCATTGAAAATATCCCCGATGGTTGGATGGGGTTGGATATCGGCCCCGAATCGGTGAAAATGTTCCAAGAAGCCCTGGCTGATTGCAAGTCAGTGTTGTGGAATGGCCCGATGGGGGTATTCGAGTTTGATAAATTTGCCGTGGGTACGGAAGCGATCGCGCGCACTCTAGCCTCACTTACCAAAACGGGCACCGACACCATCATCGGCGGTGGCGACTCCGTTGCAGCAGTCGAAAAAGTCGGCGTGGCAGATCAAATGAGCCACATTTCTACCGGCGGCGGTGCGAGTCTGGAATTACTCGAAGGTAAGGTATTACCCGGTATTGCCGCACTCGATGAAGCTTAATAGCTAGTCACAATTTAATTTGATTTATTGGGGGTGAACAGTTGCTGATTCACCCCCAATTTTTTTATATAGGACTTACGCACGCTGTAGATGGGTTAGCGTAAGTCCTGTTTTTTATAGAAACCATAGAAACCTTTTAATATCACCCTGCCATCGAGGTGAGGGGTTGAATTCTTTACATGCTTGATCGCGCTCTTGTGGTTTTAAGCCCTTGTAGAGTTGATCGCGCTCTTGTGGTTTTAAGCCCTTGTAGAGTTGATCGCGCTGTTGTGGTGTTAGGCTTTTGAAGATTTGATCGCGCCGTTGTGGTGTCAGGTTTTTGTAGACTTGATCCGAGGGAAATTCGTTATAATCAATGATATTTTTGAATTCGCTGGTTTCAAAGTTACGTCTGCCATAAACTCGCAGACAAACAGGCTTTCTTTCACTCTTTGCTCTCCTTAAGAACGCTTCATATTGTCCAGAATTTTTTTTGGTTCCAAGATTAATTCTTGAATTATCCTGATCGACATTTCTGAGAATAGAAATATCTTCATTTTCCGTAGTTTTCTCAGGTTTGTCAGTTACAACTAAAGTTGTTTCAGGCTCATAATTCTGCAATTTTTTAATGTAAACATCCTCTATTCTTGTCCCTATCCATTCGGGATCGAGTTTCTCTGGCGGACACAAAAGAAAAGAAGGATTAGCACGACATACAGATTCAGGTAACTGAACTATATTATTGACAGATTCGGCTGTTTTTATAATTCCTCCGACCAAACCCAAACTGATTACTAAAGGTGGGAATTTTTGAATTGTTTGAATAAATTTTGACCACCAGTTATTTGGTGTGGGAGTTGGTGATGATGTTGTCATATATTTTTTCCCAAGTTACAAATAGGGTAATTATTGGAGTTACCAACAGTTTGATTGGTAATTGCATAAACCCTGATAAAATCTGCTGCTTTCCATCGCAAAGATTGCCCCCTTAACTAAGTTCAAAACCATGCTTCAAGTCCATCAAGACTTTCGATTGGTTTTGGGAGCTTTGAGCGAGCCAAAATTAACACTGGTGCTGATACTTACAAGTATTAAAACCTAGTATCCGGATAAATTAACTGGCTGAATATAAATAAACTGGACACCGGGCAAGCGAGACGCCCACTCCACGGTAAAAGCTTCCCTCTTGTTGCGCCTATAAAATACATATTTTTATTGTTTTGTCAAGTAATTCGACAAGATCTCGCATCTAGTTTCGTTGATGTCGGTGCGTTACGTTGAAAATCGGGTTTGGAGCGTAGGGACACGGCATCCGAAATATTCTGTACAAGCGAAAATTTTATTATTGCCGTGTCCCTACAAGATTGCCGATGATTGATTGTTGATCTTGGTGCGTTACGTTGTCATATCATGTCTGGTCGATTACCTATAATCAAGAGCCGGGGCACGGCAAGATTAACGTTATCTGTTTGTCCGAGATATCGCTGATGTTACCTACGCAACAACTCTGTGAGGTTTTTATTATGGGTAAGATGTGAGTTTAGCTATTGAGGGCGCATTGCCGTTGTCAAAGTTCCCCCTACTTAGGATGATAAATTGATCGGGACTTACACAAGTGTCACAATCGGTGGTTGGTGCGTGACGCTACAAGTTTCTTTGCTACGTTCAAATATTCTCGCAGCGTCACGCACCCTACAGAAAAAATATGCTACTACGAACATCTTTTTGTTTTGATACTTGCGTAATATTATTCCGGGTTGATTACTCATAATCGGAAGCCGGGACACGGCAGGATTGATGTTATCTGTTTGTCCGAAATATCTCTGATGCCGTGTCCCTACGCAATTCAACGGTTTGAGCCAAGGGTAACCCAACCTTTTCTGGGCTCATAAGTTGGGTTTCTTTGCTCAACCCAACCTACAACTACCACAAAAGTTCAAAAAGTTTCATCTCCTGTTGGTTCTTGATAAACCAAGCTTCGTTTCTGATGACGATAGGAAGCTACGACAGGGTAAACAAAACTGCGTAACCGATTCAGCGCCCCAACGGGACGATGGACGGCTAAACCATTCCAGGGAGAAAACCGCAGGTTTTCAATAAAATCGAACTGTTTGTCAAAATCAATTATCTGATGCTTGACGGTGAGACGACCGACGGTGAAGAAGGGTGATTCGCTTTCTTGCCAAACAATCGTAGCATCGTCGATCGACATGGTGGGGCTGGTTTGGAACTGGATGCCAAAATCCCAACAGTAGCAAGCATCTGGTTTTGCTAAAGCTTCGATTAGCTCGTTGCGGTAATAATTATCTGGTTGATTGTTACTTTTGGCGATCGCTTTGGCGCGGGTGCGATCGCTTTCCGGTCTAGACTCAATAGCAAGTCGCTCGTGGGGTGCTTGACAGGAAACCGGAGTAAATGCATATTTAACCACAGCCGGATATGCAACCGGAACTACACCAGCTTGCGATGGATCAAAATCTCTGTTGAGTCCCAATGCAGATGCTGACCCACTCCAATATCTTTCGCTGAGTAAACTCTTGGGATTTCGGCTGGTTATTGCTTTCAAGGCTGATAACTGCTTGGGATGTGCCAGCAGCCACAACAATGCAGACGGTTCCCAGTTAGCGATCGCGCTAAAAAAGCCGTAATAGTTTTTAATAGTTTTGATAAAGAAGATTTCGGCATTTTGCACAATAATATCTTGGGTATTCGACTCATGACTTTGCGCCAGTCTTTCCCCTTCCACTCCCATCACTTTCACCGCCATTGAGCGCGTATCTGAAACGTAATCGTTTTCGACTTTGGTGCGCCCGTTAGCAAATCGCAGCCAAACCGGATATTGTTTCGGTTTGGCGAGCAAACCTTGTTTAATAGAAATAGCATTGATTTGGGAAGCCGTCAGTGAGGTGCGTTTGCTCAATTCTTGTTTAATCTTATCCTCATCGATGTCAAAGATTTCCAGAGTTGCTTTAACGCCAGCATGGGTTTTGGTGTGGGTATCTCGCAGCGCCCGCTCCGAGTCCTTGTAAAGATTATCCATGCGCTTCTTGACTTGTTCAATCAGGAGAGTGCAATATTTGCGTTCATCCTGTTCGGGATATTCTGTAAATAACTGCTTATCCATAAAAAACACATCTGTGACAATTCGTTTAAATTCATTTTATTTTATTTTTTGGGTAAGATTTATAATTTTTGTAAACGCGCGCTCGAGCAAAAAAAGTAGGGGCGAACATATGCGCGCCCCTACTTTTTAATTTACTTTTCTCCTAATTTAGAAGGGGATATCATCAACATCGGGTTCGCTTACAGGCATTGGTTGACTGGGGAATTGGGGAGTTCTAACCTTGGGCATGGGTTCGTCATCGTAGACTTCTGGAACGGTAGCAACCTTGCTGGGAGAAGCCGTTGCAGTGGCGCTGCGAGAAGAATAATCTGGATCTGAGTAAGCGGGAGTTGATTTAGCAGGAGTCGATGCAGGTTCAGCCGGGATAAAATTACGATCGGCTTCTAGATAGTGAACCTTTTGGACTGTTAATTCGGCGCGTTTTTCTTTAAAGCCTTCTGGTTTGCGTTCGATGGTATTCATGGTCAAACGACCTTCCAGCACCACGCGATCGCCTGGATGACAGCGTTCTTTAATTTCGTTTGCCAAATTGCCCCATCCGACCACCTTTAAAGTCGAGGGCGGTTCTTCCGAGCGCAGTCCGGGAAACTGCACCATCATTTCCGCTACGGCTAGTTGGTTATCAGAAGTGTAACGCAGTTGCGGTTCGT